>JASHPC010000108.1 GCA_030038335.1 Vulcanimicrobiota bacterium | reverse complement strand
GACGGAATCACGTACCGGCAAAGCGTAACCGTGCTGCGCGATCCGCGCATCTCAGCAACGAACGTGGACCTGCGCGCGCAGTACTCGCTGGCCAAAGCGATCGAGGCGCGTCTGGGACAGATCTCCGCTGCGCGCAAGCGCACGAGTAATCCGGCTATCCTTGGCCACGCTCCCGTGACGAGCCCCGACAACTCCGTGCCCTCGCCACAGACGGATTTCACGAGCCTATACGCGCTCGATGCTGCGTTCGATACTCTCGAGCAGGCCGTCGAAAGCGCCGACGCAGCGCCGACTCTCGACATGCGGCGCGCGTACGCGAAGCTCTCGCGAACGCTCGCGCAAACGCTCGCTAAAATCCACTAGCTCTACGCTTTGTCATCCCGAGCGTAGGTGCGAAGGACCGTAGTCGAGGGACCGAAGCGAGTGCTCCTCCCTCGACTACGCGCCTTCGGCGCTACGTTCGGGATGACAGAGCATAACGCTATTTATCTTCCGGCGAGCGTGTTCGCGTACCAGTTTTCTAGGTCGTCGTGGAAGCGCGCGAGTGCGGCCTCGTGCAAGTACACCATGTGGCCGGACTCGTAGAAGCCGTACGTGATGTGCGATTCTATGTCGGGCTTGAGGTTGAGATGCTCGAGGGTATACTCCGTCGCCAGCCAGGGCGTCGCAAAGTCGTAGTAGCCGTTCGCTGAAAACACTCGCAAGTTCGGATTGTACACGAGCGCATTCGCGAGGTCGGGCGCAGTGTTCAGCGCCGGCTCGCCGTTGTGATGATAGTCCCAACCGCCGCTTGCTCGTATGAGGCTATACGCGAGAACGCGATACGACTCGGGAGGCTTATACCCGAGCATATCTTGGACGTACATGTTATTTGCAGTCGTGAACGCCGAATCGATCGCCGCGTCGGTCGCGTCCCATCTCGTCCACATGTCGCCTACGTCGTCGAGCACGTCTGCCGTGTAGCGCGAGTCGTATCTGCCGATCTGCATTCCCTCGTTACGAAGCAGTTCGCCGAGGAAGGCGAAGTAACTGATGCGGAGATTTGCATTGCGAATGTACTGCTCCGACAGTCCGGTAAAACGATGGAGCTTCGCCACGACGTCGTCGTACTCGCTGCGCGAGAGGCGCGACCCTTGCGCGAGGGCGTTGAGGTATTCGCCCATCGCAAAGTTGCGCGACTCCTGCACTGCCTGCTGCAAGTTGCTCGGCATTCCGGGTGGGAGCCGGTGGTGATACCACGCAGCGGCCGTCTCGGTTGGCAGGTAAAAGACGTACGACCAATCGCCGCCGGCCTGCGGCACGCTGTCCCCGTACGTGCTTCCACCGTAGAGCGTGAAGTTGAGAATTGACGATAGCAGTACCACTCCGTTGATGCCGATGCCCTCGTTCTGAAGATAGTTCACGAGCATTGCGGAACGCGGAGTACCGTAGGACTCTCCGAAAAGAAACTTCGGTGAGTTCCAGCGATCGAAAGACGTGACGTATCGATCGATGAAGTTTGCGAACGACCTGACGTCGGCGTCGGCTCCGAAGAAGTCCTTCGGTTTTCCCGCGCCGATGATGCGGCTGTACCCGCTGTCGCACATGTCGATGAACACTTCATCGGTGCGATCGAGCAGGGTATAGGGGTTATCGGCGACGCGATAGGGCGGAGGACCCGTCATCACGCCGTCGGCAACCTGCACGCGCACCGGGCCGAACGATCCCATGCGCAGCCATACCGTGGAGCTTCCCGGGCCGCCGTTGTAAAAGAACGTGATGGGCCGCTGCGACGGGTCTGCGCCGTCGAGCGTAAATGCGGTGTAGAACATACGGCACGCCGGTTGCCCTTGCTGATTGTCCACGTCAAGCGTGCCTGCGCGCGCCGTGTACGCCAGTACTTTCCCGTCGACGGCTATCGTGTGACGCGTCACCGAATCCGGAAACGCTGCAGGTACCGGAGAGGGCGACTCCGGCGCGCCTCCTGCGTGCGGCGGCGCGGCAGCGGAAAAGGCAAACACCCCAGTAGCGGCAAGGGCGAACGCTTGAAGAGCTCTCTTCATCATCCTGCGGCTCCTATCGTACGCTCAGCGTCTGCGAGTACCAGCGCTCCAAGTCGCTGTGATACTTCGCGAGTGCGGGAAGGTTCAAGTAGATCATGTGTCCTGACGGATAGAAGCCGAACGTTATGTTCTTCTGGATTGCAGGCATGAGCCCGAGGTGCGTTAGCGTGTAGACGGTCGCGTAGAACGGTGTCGCGAAGTCATAGTATCCATTTGCCGAAAAGACCCGCAGGTGCTCGTTGTACGTCATTGCTTGCGCCAAGTCGACGGCGACGTTCGTCACCTCGGTACCGTTATGCTTGAAATCCCAGTTACCGTTCGCCGCAATGATGTCGTAGACGTCCGTACGATAGAGCAACGGCGTATGGTACTGCAGATCCTCGCGTAGATACTGATTGACCGCCGTCGTGTACGGCGCGTCGATGCCAGCGTCCGTTGCGTCCCAATCCGGCATGTCTTCCGTGCGATCGAGCGCCCACGTTTCGAAGCGCGCGTCGAGCCTTCCGATGACTTGACCGTGCTCGCGAAGCAGCTCGGACATGAATCGGAAATACGGAATGCGCAGATTCGACTCGCGAATGTATTGATCCGAGAGACCCGTGTAGTAGTGCAACTTGGCAACCACGTCGTCGTAGGACGATTGCGGCAGCGCGGATCCTTGCGCGAGGGCGTCGAGATACTCGGTCGACGCGAACGACTCCGCCGCGCTCGTGAACTGCGTCAGCGTCGCGCCGCGGCCGGCCATATGGTGATACCACGCGGCAGCCGCTTCGGTTGGAAGATAGAGAACGAACGCCCAGTCGCCGCCGCCGATGCCAGCCGGATCGTCGCCCCAATCGAGCGCGAAGCTCAAGATCGACGACTGCAGCACGACGCCGTCGATCGTGATTCCCTTGCCTTCCAAGTAGTTGACGAGATTGGCAGAACGCGTTGTTCCGTACGATTCTCCAAAGAGAAACTTCGGCGAGTTCCAGCGTCCGAAGTTCGTGATGTACCGCTCGACGAACTGTCCGAATGCCTGCACGTCTTCGTCGACGCCAAAGAAGTCGGAGGGCTTACCCTTGCCGATGATGCGACCGAATCCGCTGTCGGGCATGTCGATGAAGACGAGATCGGTCTTGTCGAGAATCGAGTACGGGTTATCGACGACGCGATACGGCGGACCCGCCGTCTCCGTCGCATTCGAGTTCGTCACGACGCGCTTCGGACCGACCGAACCCATGTGCAGCCACATCGTCGAGCTTCCCGGACCGCCATTATAGAGGAAGGTAACCGGACGCGTCGTTGGGTTCGCCCCGTCGAGCGTGTAGGCGACGTAAAACATGCGACACGTCGGATGATCGTCTTGATCGGTCAGCGTAATCGTGCCGGCGCGCGCGGTGTACGCGTAGCGATGACCGCCGAGCACGATGCTGTGGTGCGTGACGGCATCCGGCGTCACAGCCGGCGCGGCAAATACGGGCGACGCTATCCCGAGCGTGAAAACGGCAGCAAGCGCAGCCGAAC
>JASHPC010000107.1 GCA_030038335.1 Vulcanimicrobiota bacterium | reverse complement strand
GATGGAGCTCTCGCGCCCGAGCTGGTAGAAGCAGTAGACGAGCGCCACCAAAGCGAGCCCCGCGAGCATCGGCGACCACACGACGCCGCAGAGCAGCGCCAGCGCGCAGATCGCGCAGCATATCGGCCACGGCGTCTCCGTCGTGAAGATCTCGACCTCTTCTCCGCTTACGCTCTCCATCGACTTGTTCGGGTCGTCGCCTTCGAGGTGCGCGTCGCGCTCGGCGTACACCGCATAGAGCGCCGCGAACGAGAGCCCAATCGTCATGATGCTCAGGAGTGCGATTCCCGCTGGCTCGACGTGCGCGACGAACCAATAGATGACGTCGACGACGAGCCCGAAGCCCGCTGCGATGAGAAAGAGACCGACGAACGCTTTCACAGCGCCGCCGCGTCCTGCGCGCGATCGAAGTCCCACGCCGGATTCTTGCTGCGGATCGGTGGCAGCGCATGGAAGTTGAACTCCGGCGGCGGTGACGACGTCAGCCACTCGAGCGAGTAGCCGCGCCACGGATCGTCGGGTACGGGAGCGCGCTTCAGATACGACACCGCAACGTTCGCGAGCGAGACGAGCACGCCGGCGCACATGACTGCAGCGCCGGCGCTGGCGATCGCATTGAGCAGTGGAAGGTGCGCGATCGCGGGATACGTATAGACGCGGCGCGCCATGCCCTCGAGTCCCATGAAGCCCATCGGCAGAAACGTGACGTTGAACCCGATGAAGAGCAGGAAGAACGATATCTTACCCAGCGTCTCGTTGAGCCGCACGCCGAAGATCTTCGGAAACCAAAAGAAGAGCGCGCCGAAGAGCGCGAACATGCTCCCGCCGCCGATCGTGTAGTGGAAGTGCTGCACGATGAAGTACGTATCGTGCGCGGCATAATCGATGGGCGGAGAGGCGATGAGAATGCCCGTGATTCCTCCGATGAGGAAGTTCAGCATGAAGCCGATCGCGAAGAGCATCGGCGTCTCGAGCAGGATCGAGCCTTTCCACATCGTTCCGATCCAGTTGACGAACTTCACGCCGGTCGGAATCGCGATGAGGAATGATATGCCGGAGAAGAACGGATTGCTCACGGCGCCCGTCGTGAACATGTGGTGCGCCCAGACCCCGAGCGAGAGCCCCGCGATCGCAAACGCGGATATCACCATTCCGACGTATCCGAAGACCGGTTTCTGCGAGAACGTCGCGACGATCTCCGTGATGATGCCGAAGTAGGGCAGGATCAGCACGTACACCTCGGGATGCCCGAAGAACCAAAAGAGATGCTGGTAGAGGATCGGGTTTCCACCCATCGCCGGATCGAAGAAGTGCCCACCCAGATGCCGGTCGATGAGAAGCATGAAGAGCACGGCGGCGAGGGGCGGAAATGCCATGAGAATGAGGACTCCCGTCGCGACGATCTCCCACGTGAAGATCGGAATGCGAAACATCGTCATGCCGGGAGCGCGAAAGAGAAAG
This sequence comes from Vulcanimicrobiota bacterium, assembly GCA_030038335.1. Classification (GTDB taxonomy): domain Bacteria; phylum Vulcanimicrobiota; class Vulcanimicrobiia; order Vulcanimicrobiales; family Vulcanimicrobiaceae; genus Tyrphobacter. The sequence goes on along the minus strand of JASHPC010000107.1, from coordinate 5,711 downwards.
ATCGTCACGAGGAGATTGATGATGGTGACGATCGTCGAAATCGACGTCATCAGCAGGCCGATGATCCAAAGGTCCTGCCCGGCACCCGTTCCCTGCGAAAGCTCCGAGAGCGGCGCGTACGCCGTCCATCCGGTCGCAGCGGCGCCTCCGTACGTCGCCAGGCCCATGAGCACCGTCAATCCGCCGAGTGCAAAGAGCCAGAACCCCGCTGCGTTGAGACGCGGGAATGCAACGTCCGGTGCGCCGATTTGCAACGGCACGAGGAAGTTTGCAAGACCGATTCCGAACGGCGCGATGACGAGGAAGATCATCGCGGTGCCGTGCAGCGTGAAGATCTGATCGTACATGTGCGGCCCGAGAAGCGTGTTGTTCGGAACCGCAAGCTGCGCGCGGATCAGCATCGCGAGAATGCCCGAGATGCCGAAGAACGTCATCGTGGCCACGATATACATGATGCCGATCTTCTTGTGGTTCGTCGTCGTCAGCCACGTTATCACGGCGTCACCCGCCCGTTCGTTGCGAGGTAGCGATCGAAGGTGGCGTCCGGCACGACGCGCAGCGTGAACGTCATGAAGGTGTGGTCGATGCCGCAGAACTGAGCGCAGCGGCCAAGATACGTTCCTATTCGCGTCGGCGTCACGTCGAAGACGTTCGTCATTCCCGGAATGGCGTCGCGTTTGAAGAGGAAGGCGGGCACCCAGAACGAGTGCGTGACGTCCAGGCTCGTGAGGTCGATCTCCGTCATACGGCCGATGGGAAGGTAGAGCGTCGCGGGTTGCGCCGGCGTGCCCAGCGCGACGACGCGCGAGCCCGCGTACTGAAACTTCCACGACCATCGAAACGCCGTCACGTAGACTCTATCGTTCGGATGCGCTTGCGCGGTATCGATCGGCATCTCCACGGCGTCGCTCACGAGAAAGAGTCCGATGACGATGCAGAGCGGCAGCACGACGTAGAGAACTTCCAGCGGAGGATTATTTCGAAACGTCTCGCGTGGGGCGTCCTTGCGGCGCCGGTAGCGGAATAAGCACCAAAAGATACAGCCGTACACGATGATCCCCACCGCGATCGCGGCGGCGATGAATATCTCCCAATCGCCGCGCATCGCGACGCCCTGAGCGGACGCCGGATGAATCAGCCATCTCATTCACGGTAGTGCTTACCCGCTCCAATCGCATGAAACACGACGCGCGCGGGTACCAATCCGCCATGCAGGCTCATGCAAATGCCGACGCTCGGTCGGTTGCTGCGCTGCCTATTCGCGCGCACCCTCTCGTCCTCGGTGTCGTCCTTTTTCTCGCGTCGGAGCTCATGTTCTTCGCCGCGCTCTTCGCGTCGTATTACGACTTGCGCGCGAATCATCCGGCGTGGCCTCCGCCCTATGCACATCTCGACGTCGCCGAAGGAAGCTACGGAACATTCCTCCTCTTCTTTGCGAGCGTCGTCATGGTCGCAGCGACGCGCGCGATGGACAAGCGGCGCATCAGGGCTGCGCGCTGGTACACGGTCAGCGCGATCATCGCTGCCGTCGGCTTCTGCCTCCTCTCGGTGCACGGATACCTCGGCTACATCGGGAACGGCTTGACGCTGCAGACGAATGCGTACGGCTCGATCTTTTACGCTCTCACCGGCTTTCATCTGCTTCACGTCATCGTCGGCATCGGGGTCCTCGTTGCGCTCCTCATCGCGATGCGCAGCCCGGCGCTTCGCGCGAACCACCGCGCCGGCGCAGAGGCGATCACGTACTACTGGCACTTCGTCTTTATCGTGTGGATCGGAATTTATACGACGATCTTCATCATAGGAAAATGACCGCAAAGGATCGCGCGATCGGAGTCTTTCTTCTCCTCGCGATCGCCGGAAGCGGCGGCTTCATCTTCGCGTACGTTACGAACGGCAACCGCCTCTTGGAAGGCGTTTCGCTTGCGGGGGCTGCAGCGATGTTCGCGGCTGCCGCACTCGGCTGGGCTTTCTGGATCGTTCCCGACGAGCAAGTCGTCGACGAAATCGACGAATACCCGTCCTCGATCGCTGCGCGCGATGAGCAGTCCGCGACGATCGCCGAAGACGAACGATCGATCGGACGGCAGAAAGCGCTGCTGCGTTTGCTGTACGTTGCGCTCGGCTCGTTTGCGCTCGCGCTGGCGTCACCGCTACGATCGTTCGGACCGCTCGTCGCTGCAAAGTCACTCTTCTCGACCAAATGGAGACGTGGGTCGCGTTTGGCGCGCGCCGATGGAACGCTCGTTTCGACGAGCGATCTCAACGTCGGTGCCGTCGAGGTCGTCTTCCCCGAAGGAGCGATCGGCGACCCCATGTCGCAGGCGACTCTCATTCGGCTTCCCGACGGCGTCGTTCCAAATACGCCGTCTGGCTACATTGCATACTCCAGGCTCTGCACGCACGCAGGATGTCCCGTCGCCCTCTACCGATCGCAACAGCAGCAGCTCGCATGTCCGTGCCATCAGTCGGTCTTCGACGTCACGCGTAACGGCGCGGTCGTCTCCGGACCCGCGGACCACGCGCTGCCGCGGCTCCCGCTCGTTGCCGACGCAAGCGGCGCGCTGCGCGCAACCGGCGACTTTCCGGTCCCGGTCGGTCCCGGCTTCTGGGAACGACCGTGATCGAACGCTTCGCGCTCTGGCTCGACGACCGTCTCGGTACGGCACACTTCGTCACGAAAGCGCTGCGCAAAGCATTTCCGGACCATTGGTCCTTCATGCTCGGCGAAATCAACGCGTACGCTTTTCTCATCCTGCTTGCGACGGGAACGTTTCTCGCGCTCTTCTTTCGCGCGAGCACCGCAGACGTCGTCTACAACGGCCCTTTCACGACGCTCGACGGCGTGCACGTTTCGGAGGCATACGCGTCGACGCTCGATTTGAGCTCGACCGTTCGCGCGGGACTTCTCTTGCGGCAAGTGCACCATTGGGCCGCGCTTCTCTTCGTCGCGGGCATCGTGGTGCACATGTGCCGCATCTTCTTCACCGGAGCGTTTCGCAAGCCGCGCGAGATCAACTGGATCGTCGGCATCGCCCTCTTCGCGCTCGCGCTCTTCGAAGGGTTCACGGGGTATTCGTTGCCGGACGATCTCTTGAGCGGCACCGGCCTGCGCATCGCCGACTCGGTCATCATGTCGATTCCCGTCGTCGGAACCTGGATGTCCTTCCTGATGCTCGACGGCAACTTTCCCACCGACCAGATGATCCCGCGGCTTTTCATTACGCACGTCTTCGTCGTTCCAGCCGCGATCGCGGCGCTCATCGCCGTTCATCTCGCTATCGTCTGGCGCCAAAAGCACACGCAGTTTCCCGGCCCCGGGCGCACCGAGCGCAACGTCGTTGGGTCGCCGCTCTTCCCGCGGTACGCCGCGAAATCCGTGGCGCTGCTCATGGCCGTCGTCGCCGTCACGTTCGGACTCGGCGCCTTCGTGCAGATCAATCCGATTTGGCTCTGGGGACCGTATCAACCGTGGCGGATCTTCAGCCCGGTACAGCCCGACTGGTTCGTCGGATGGGAGGAAGGCGCGCTTCGTCTCGGTCCGCCGTTCGCCGCGCGATTCTTCGGCGACACGATCCCGTCGCCGTTCTGGTCCGCAGTGCTCGTGCCCGCGATCATGGGAATCGTTCTCTTGTGCGCGCCGTGGATCGACGCGGCGCTGCGGCACGATCGCTCGTCGCATCATCTCCTCGACCATCCGCGAAACGTTCCGGCGCGCACCGCGGCCGGCGTTGCCTTCCTGACCTTCGCGATCGGATTAACGCTGGCGGCGAGCGACGACGTTCAGGCACGTTACGTGCACATCTCGATCGACGCAATCGTGCACGCCTATCAGGGATTCTGCGTCTTTGGAACGATCGCGGCATTCCTCGTCACCTACGCGATCGCAAAGGAGCTGCGCGCGCGAGGAGCACCCGGGCGTCCGTCGCGCGTCCGCGTTCGCCGAAACGACCGCGGTGGCTTCGACGAGGAGCCGATCTCGTGAGCGCCGGAAGGCGCGCGACGCTCTGGGGTGCGGCTGCGGCAGGCATCTTTGCCGCCACCGTAGCGCCGCCGCTCGACCGGCTTGCCGATGCTTCGTTCGCGTGGCACATGCTCCAACATCTCGTGCTCTTCTTCTTCGTGCCGCTCGCGCTCGTGCTTGCGCAACCCTTCTCGCTCTTTGCCGGTGCGGCAGGAAAGGCGCGCACGGCAGCTTTCGTGCGGGCGACGCGCGCCCTGCACGTCGTCGCCTCGCCGGTCGTCGCATACTTCGCGTTCGTCGCGGTGATGTGGCTGACGCATTTCACGTCCCTCTACGAGCTTTCTCTCGAACACGACTGGGTACACGTTCTAGAGCACATGCTCTACGTTGCCGCCGGAATCGTCTTCTGGTTGCCAGTCGTCGCGCCGGCACCGCTGCGTCCGCCGAGTTATCCCGTGCGCGCGTTCTATCTCTTTCTCGCGCTGCCTCAGGGCGCATTGCTCGGCGCCGCGCTCTTTGCGGCGCAAGCGCCACTCTACGCGCACTATGCCGCCGAGACGTCGCCGGCGCGCGCACTCGCCGATCAACACGACGCCGCGGCCCTCATGTGGATTGGAAGCGGCCTCGTGACGCTCTGCGCGATGCTTGCGACGATCGGCGTCTGGGCGCACCGCGAAGCGGAAGCGGAGAGCGCGGCATGAAGGCGCGCTATAACGTGCTGACGTATGCGGCAACGTCCTCGACCTCTCGAGTCGTAAGGACCTTCGGATAGAGATGCGGCATCGGGGGAGCGGGATCTTTGATCCACGAGACGAGCGTGCTGTAATCCATGCGCTCGTTCTCGCGCCGAAGCGACGGGCCGACCGAGCCGCCCTCGACGCCGGTGGCACCGTGACACGTCGCACAGTTGTTGGAGAATATCTTGGCGCCGGCCGCGCGATCTGCCGGCGCCGCTCCGGGACCGGAGTACGTGTCGCCCTTTGCGGTCTGCGCCGGCGAGCATCCCGAGAACAGCGCGGCGAGCGCCGCCAGAACGAGGCACCAGCACCATGACCGCCGCATGGCTTCGTTCTACCCTTGGCGCCGGAGCGTTACTCGCGGCACTGGCGCCGTTGCGCGCCGGTGCGGACGACGGCGCGATGTTGTACGCGCTACGTTGCTCGTCGTGTCATGGAACGATCGGCCAAGGATCGCAGATTGCGCCGGCGCTCATCGGAACGCCCGCGGTCTACGTGCACTTCATGCTGGACACCGGCCGCATGCCAGCCGATGCTCCCGGAGTAAACGAAGTGCACGCGACGCCGATCTTCTCCGAACGTCAAATCGACGAGATCACGCAGTACGTCGAAAGCTTCACGCGACATCCCAACCTTTCGATGCCGATGGTGCTGCCCGGCGACGTCAATCACGGCAGGCAGCTCTTCGACGAGAACTGCGCCGCCTGTCACGGAGCGGTCGGCGAGGGCGCGTCGATCGGCGGCGATAACGTGGCGCCTTCACTCATGAACGCTTCCGTCTTTCAAGTCGCCGAAGCGATACGCGCGGGGCCCGACGTGATGCCGGTCTTCGGTCCGAGCGTGCTAAGCGATCGAGACGTCAGCGACATCGCCCGTTACGTCAACTATCTGCAAGCGCAACAAGGCGAGCCGGGCGAAGACGCGGGTGGCATCGCTCTCGCGCACGTCGGGCCCGTTGCCGAAGGGCTCGTCGTCTGGATTTTCGGAATGGGTGCGCTCATTGTCTTCTT
>JASHPC010000106.1 GCA_030038335.1 Vulcanimicrobiota bacterium | reverse complement strand
CGATCACATCATCGACGACTTTTCCGGCAGGTCCGCGCACGTCATCCGCGCCTGCGGCAAGCGATTCTATGGCCTTGCGAAGCGTCGCGGCATCCATAGGGAGGCCCCTACGTCAAAAGCGGGTAGATATCCCACGGAGCGCCTGCCATATTTCCGAAGAGGAGACCCAGCGTGCCGAACTCGCCTCTCGACGAGCTATGCATCAATACGATTCGCTTTCTCGCGGTCGATGCCGTGCAAAAGGCAAACTCCGGTCATCCCGGGATGCCGCTCGGCGCTGCAGCGTTCACGTACGCGTTGTGGTCGCGTAAGCTACGCTTCGATCCCAGCGATCCGCATTGGCCCGATCGAGATCGTTTCATCCTTTCTGCCGGTCACGGATCGATGCTGCTCTACGCGTTGCTTTATCTCACCGGATATCCGTTGACGCTCGACGATATCAAGGCATTTCGACAGCTCGGCAGCAAGACGCCGGGACATCCGGAGGCGACGCACGCGCCCGGCATCGAGGCGACGACCGGTCCGCTCGGACAAGGCGTCGCCAATGCGGTTGGCATGGCAATGGCGGAAGCACATCTCGCCGCGGTTTACAATCGTCCCGGTCACGAGATCGTCAATCATCGCACGTACTGCGTCGCTGGTGACGGCGACTTGATGGAAGGAATCAGCGAAGAGGCCGTCTCGCTTGCCGGCCATCTCAAACTCGGAAAACTCACGCTTTTGTACGACGCAAACGAGACGTCGCTCGCCGGTCCCACCGACGTGACGTTCACCGACGATCAGGTGGCCCGCTTCGACGCGTGCGGATGGCACACGCAGTTCGTCGACATCGCGCACGGAAACGACGTCGATGCTATCGACGAGGCGCTTACGGTAGCAGAGAACGTACTGGATCGGCCGTCGTTCATTCTCGTGCGAACGCATATCGGCTTCGGCTCTCCCAAACAGGATTCGTTCCAGGCGCACGGAGAGCCGCTAGGACCGGACAATGTCACGAAGACGAAAGAGCGGCTAGGATGGCCGCTCGAGCCGGCGTTCTACGTTCCCGACGACGCGCTCGCGCATTTTCGCGAGTTAGGAACGAGAGGCGGCGAACTGCGCTCGCAGTGGCAAGATCGCTATGCCGCGTGGAAGAGCGCTTTCCCCGATCTAGCAGCGCGATACGAACGCATCGCGGAGAAGGCCCTTCCGCAAACGCTTTCGTGGCCGACGTTTACCCCTGAGAGCGGAACGATCGCGACTCGGGACGCGGGAGGCACGGCGATGAACGCGGTCGCCGCGGAGCTGCCGGAGCTCTTCGGCGGGTCTGCCGATCTCGATCCGTCGACGAAGACGTATCTCAAGGGCTTTGGTGACTTCGAACCCGGCAACTATGCGGCACGCAACGTGCACTACGGCGTTCGCGAGCACGCGATGGCGGCAGCGTCGAACGGCCTCGCGCTGCACGGCGGCATCTTACCCTTCTGCTCCACGTTCTTCAACTTTCTCGATTACTTGAAGGCCGCGCTCCGCCTCGCCGCGCTGACGAAGCTGCACGTCATCTACGTGTTCACGCACGATTCCATCTTCCTTGGTGAAGATGGACCGACGCACGAGCCGATCGAGCAGCTCGCGCATCTGCGCGCGACGCCGAACGTCACCGTCGTCCGTCCTGCCGACGCACTCGAAACGGTCGAGACGTGGAAACTCTGCGTGAAGCCTGCCGGCGGTCCGTGGGTGCTCGTTCTCTCGCGTCAGAAGCTCCCATTTCTCGGCGCGCGCGAAGCACCGGTCGCGCGCGGCGCTTACATTCTTTCTGACTCAGAGCGCACGCCCGACCTCATCCTCATCGCGACGGGCTCCGAGGTTTCACTCGCGATCGATGCAAAGAAAGTGCTCCTGGCGCAGGGCCTTGGCGTTCGCGTCGTCTCGATGCCGTCATGGGAGCTCTTCGATCGGCAGCCCGACGAGTACAAGGAGCACGTGCTACCCCGAGAGGTGACGGCGAGGATGTCGATCGAAGCGGGCGCGACGCTCGGCTGGGAGCGCTATACGGGCGATCGCGGCATCACGTTCGGTGTCGACACGTTCGGCGTCTCGGCGCCCGCTGCAGAGATCGCCAAAGCGTACGGTTTTACGGCAGAGAACGTCGCGCGCATTGCACTCGAGCGGTTCGCGCCGGCGCGACGATAGCGTTTACGAGGAGATCACGTGAAGAATCAACTGCATCAACTTGCCGACTTCGGCCAAAGCGTCTGGATCGACAACCTTCGCCGTAACATGTTCGCGTCTGGTGAGTTAAAGCGCCTGATCGACATGGGACTGCGCGGCATGACGAGCAACCCGTCGATTTTCGAGAAAGCGATCGGCACCGGGACCGACTACGACGATCAGCTGCGCTCGCTCATTGGGACGGAGAAGAGCGCCGAAGCGCTCTTTTGGGATCTCGCAATCGAAGACATCCGAAATGCGTGCGATGCGTTCGCGCCGGTGTTCATGGCGCAAGGCGGCCACGACGGCTTCGTCAGCCTCGAGGTCTCGCCGCTTCTCGCTCACGACACCGACGGCACCATCGCAATGGCGAAGGAGCTATGGGCGCGCGTCGAGCGGCCGAACGTCATGATCAAGATTCCCGGCACGGCCGAAGGAGTTCCGGCAATCGAGGAGTGCACGTTCGCCGGCATCAACATCAACGTCACGCTCATCTTCTCCATCGAAGCATACGAGAAGGCGGCACGCGCATACATTCGCGGCATCGAGCGGCGCATCGAGGCGGGTTTGCCCGTCGAGCGGATTTCGTCGGTGAACTCCGTCTTCGTCAGTCGTATCGACACCGCCGTCGACAAAATTCTTCAAGCTCGTATCGACAAAGGCGAAAGCGCCTTAACGCCGCTTCTCGGCAAGGCCGGCGTTGCCGGACTCAAGCTCACGTATCAGCGGTGCCGCGAGATCTTCCATGGAGACGCGTTCGCGCGCTGCCGCGCCGCGGGGGCGAACGTGCAGCGCCCGCTGTGGGCGTCGACGTCCACGAAGAACCCGCACTACGACGACTTGATGTACGTCGAGAACGTCGTCGCGCCCGAGACCGTGAACACGATGCCGGAAGGCACGATCTCCGCGCTTCTCGATCACGGTGAGATCAAGGCGGATACGATCGACGTAGACGTTGACGGTGCGCGCGCCACATTCACCGCGCTCCAGGACGCCCGCATCTCGATGTTCGACGTAACGCACGAGCTTCAGGTTGACGGAGTGAAGCTCTTCGCCGACGCGTACGCCGCGCTTCTCGGCGCGATCGTCTATAAGCAGAAGCAGCTCGCTTCAGGCGCGGAGCGCGTGATGATGGCTCTCGGAGCGGCGCAACCGCAGTACGACGCAGCACTCGACGCGCTCGCGTCGAAGGATTTCCTCAAGCGCCTGTGGGCGAAAGATCCGACCCTTTGGAGCGACGACCCCGAAGCGGCGAAGATCATCACGCACGCATTGGGATGGCTCGACGTTCCCGAACGATCGCTCGAGTGCGCCACGGAGTACCGGTCCTTCGCGGACGACGCCCGCACGGCGTTCGATGCCGCCGTCGTCTGCGGCATGGGCGGTAGTTCTCTCGCGCCTGATATTTTGGCGGCTACGTTTGGATCGACGCGGCGCAGCCCGAAACTGTTCGTGCTCGATTCGACGTGCCCCGAACAGATCGTTGAGCTCGAAGCACAGCTTGACGTCGCGCGCACGCTCTTCATTATATCGAGCAAGAGCGGCACGACGACCGAGCCGAACGCGTTCTACGCGTACTTCCACGCAAAGGTCGTCAAAGCGGTCGGCGCGACGAACGCAGCCCGCCACTTCATGGCTATCACCGATCCCGGAACGCCACTCGACGAAGAAGCGCGGCGAAGCGGGTTCAGAACGTGCTTCCACGGTGATCCGGCAATCGGCGGCCGTTATTCGGCGCTCTCCGCCTTCGGCATGGTTCCCGCCACCGTCGCGGGGTACGACGTGACGCTGCTCCTCGATCGCGGTCTCGGCGCGATGCACGCGACCGACAAGAACATCGACCTGCGGCAAGTTCCGGGGGTGCGGCTCGGCGCCGCAATCGGCGGACTCGCAACGCACGGTCGCGACAAGCTGACGATCGTCACGCATCCGGCGGTGAAAGCCTTCGGTGCTTGGGCGGAGCAACTCGTCGCCGAATCGACCGGAAAACTCGGAAAGGGCGTCATCCCCATCGAGGGAGAGCAGCTCGGCGCGCCGGAGGTCTACGGCAACGATCGTCTCTTCGTCTACGTCGGCGCAACGCTGCCTGATCCAGACCGCATCGTCGAGGAACGCTTGGCGGCGCTCGAGAGCGCTGGACATCCCGTCATTCGACTCGCGATGAACGACCCGTACGACGTCGGCGAGCAATTCTATCTTTGGGAGGTTGCGATCGCGACTGCCGGCTCCGTCCTTCAAATCGACGCGTTCGATCAACCGAACGTGCAGGAGTCGAAAGACAACACGAAGGCGCTTCTCGAGGAATACTCGCACACCGGAAGCATCGCCGAGCCGGCAGCGGCTGCTTCGACCGATGCATTCGATCTCTCGTTCCTGTCCGGAAGCGCCGGTGCGAAGAGTCTGCGCGACGTGCTTGCCGAAGTGCGCCCGGGTGATTACGTCGCGATCACCGCGTATATCGCGCGCAACGCCGAACACGCGACGGCGCTCGACGCGACTCGTGAAGCGATTCGCGACGGCTTGCGGGTTGCCACGACGGTCGGTTTCGGACCGCGCTTCCTGCACTCGACGGGGCAGCTCCACAAGGGAGGACCCGCGAGCGTCGTCATGCTGCAGATCGTCGCCGACTCGCCTTTAGACTTCCAGATTCCCGGAATGCACGTCGGTTTCCGAACGCTTCTCGCCGCACAAGCGCTCGGCGACTGGCAGTCGCTCGAGAAACGCGCGCGGCGTGGCGCACGGATCCATCTCAAGGGAGACGTCGAGGATGCTCTCGGGAGACTTCGCAGCACGATAGAAGACGCTCTGACGGTTCGCACGTAGGAAGGACCGGAAACGACATGCGACTCGGAATGGTCGGACTCGGTCGAATGGGCGCGAACATGACGACGCGCCTTCGCGAAGGCGGACACGAGGTAGTCGTGTGGGATCGCGCGCAGGAAGCGGTCTCGCAATCCGCGCGCGACGGCGCGATCGCGGCGTCGTCGCTCGAAGACCTCGTGTCGAAGCTTCCGGCACCGCGCGTCGTCTGGATCATGGTTCCGTCGGGCAAGCCGACTGATGAGACGATCGACGAGCTTGCTGCACTTCTGAGCCAGGGCGACGTCATCATCGACGGCGGCAACACGAACTACAAAGACGGCTTGGCCGCGTACGACCGCTGCAAGAAGCACGGCGTTTCGCTCGTCGACGCCGGCACGAGCGGCGGCGTGTGGGGTCTGAAAGAGGGCTACTGCCTCATGGTCGGCGGCGACGACGACGCGGTGAAGCGCTGTGAGCCAATCTTCAAGACGCTCGCGCCGGAGGGTGGATACGCACACGTCGGGCGTCCGGGCGCTGGGCACTTCTCCAAGATGGTGCACAACGGCGTCGAGTACGGCTTGCTGCAAGCCTACGGCGAAGGCTTTGAGATTTTGCATGCTTCCGGCTTTGACTACGATCTCGGCGAGATCGCTGAGCTCTGGCGGCACGGCAGCGTCGTTCGATCTTGGTTGCTCGATCTCGCCGTGCTTGCGTTCAAGCAAGATCCGGACCTCGACAAGATCGCCGGATACGTGGACGACACCGGCGAAGGGCGCTGGACCGTGCAAGCGGCAATCGACGAAAACGTTCCCGCTCCGGTCATCACGCTCTCGCTCC
>JASHPC010000105.1 GCA_030038335.1 Vulcanimicrobiota bacterium | reverse complement strand
GTATGCATTGTGCGCAGGGCGATAGTAGCAATGTAGAGCGCTTCTTGCCTGCAGGAGGGACGAGCGCCACACAAACGTAACGCCACTCTCTCTCGTCGATCGGGCACACGCGATCGCGTTACCGGCAGGCTCGATCGTCTCTATCCCCGCGGGCATTCATCATTACGCGATTGCACGCGGCACGACGATACTTCAACTCGACGGAACGGGACCGTTCCGCCTCATTCCCGTGCGCGGGCACATGTAACTAACACGACGTTGCACGCGCCGGACGTTCGGCGCGTGCACGGTCGGACCGCGAAAGCGATACAGTAGCGGCACGCCCGAGGAGAGAAGCCCTCCGAGCCATGGCCAGCGCGATCGCGATCGACCTCGGCGTCATCTTCGCCGCAACGCTCGTGCTCGTCCCGATCGCGAACCGCATCGGGGTCGCGTATCCCATCTTGCTCGTTCTCGGCGGAATCGGACTCGGCTATCTGCCGGGATTGCCGCCCTTGGCGATGCCGCCGGACATGGTGCTCGTCATCTTTCTGCCGCCGCTCCTCTATTGGGCAAGCGTCACTGCGCCGACGAGCGAGTTCTTCTCGACATCCGGCCTCTGGTGGATATTTCAACTGGCATTCGGCCTCGTCGTCGTGACGATGTTCGCAGTCGGCGCCGTCGCGCACGCGCTCATTCCAGGCGTCGCCTGGGGCGCTGCGCTCGTACTCGGCGCCATCGTCGCCTCCACCGACGAAGTCGCATTCGCACCGATCGTCGAGCGCGCATCGATTCCGCGCCACGTCGTCGCGACGATCGAAGGCGAAAGCCTCGTCAACGACGCAACCTCGCTCGTCCTCTACGCCGCAGCCGTTGCCGCAGTCGTACACGGCGAATTCACGCTCGGCGGCGTCGCCACGAATCTCGCGGTCTCCGTCCTCGCGGCATCGGCAATCGGCATCATCGCCGGACTCTGCGCCGTCGCGGCGTGGCACGCGACGAAAGACGACGCGCTGCAAGCGATGATCTCACTCGTCGTTCCCTTCCTCGCCTATCTCCCCGCGTGGCGGCTAGGATACTCCGGCGTTCTCTCCGTCGTCGCTGCCGGATTTACGACGTCGTACTTCACGCCGCACGTTTTGACGCCGCGGGCACGCGAGCGCGCGACGGGTTTCTGGGTTACGATCGTCTTCGCGCTCAACGCGTTCATCTTCGTGCTCGTTGGAATGCAGTTCCATCGCATCGTTGCCGCGCTGCATCGTTTCTCGCCACTCGATCTCGCGCTCTACGGTCTCGCCGTCGCAGCGACCGTCGTGATCGTTCGTCTGCTCTGGGTCTTCGCGCAAGGACTACTCCCGTCGACGAACGAGCCCGAGCACACGGAGGGAAGCGCAGACTGGTCGCACGTCGCCGTGCTCGCGTGGTCCGGAATGCGCGGCGGCGTCTCGCTCGCCGCTGCGCTTGCAATTCCTCTGGAGTCGTCGGCCGGCGCGTTCCCGCAGCGAAATCTCATCATCTTCCTCACCTTCTGCGTCTTGCTCGCCACGCTCGTCGTCCAAGGTGGGACGCTGCCGCTTCTGCTGCGCTGGCTCGACGTGCGCGACGACGGGACCGACGCGCGTGAAGGGCACGTCGCGCTCGCCCACACCGCGAAGGCCGCGCTGCGCTATCTCGACGGCGCCGAGCATCGCGAGAGCGTTCCGCGCGCGGTCCTCGACGCGCTGCGACGGCGCTTCGACAATCGCTGGAACGAGTTTTCCGGCGCGCCCGAGAGCCACGATCACGGCGCGCCCGCGCTCTACCGCAAGCTCCTGCGAGAGTCGCTGCAGGTGCAGCGCCAGTCGCTCATCGCCCTTCGAGACAAAGGCAAGGTTGACAACACCGTCATGCGGCGCGTCCAGCGACTGCTCGATTTGGAGCTGGAAGAGATCGACCTGCTCGAGTCAACCGCGCAGAGCGACGTCGAAGGCTAAGATTGACGCAGCCATGCGGTGGGAACGTCTCACGCATGAAAGCTAGACCGAAGGCGGGAGTCGTCGTTATCACCGGCGCGTCCGGAGGAATAGGACGCGCGGCCGTTCGAGAGTTCGCTCGTCACCACGCGCGGCTTGCGCTCCTCGCGCGCGGCGACGAAGGGTTGCAGGCTGCCGTCGACGACGCGCGCGCACTCGGTGCCGAAGCGATCGGCATTCGCGTCGACGTCTCGCAATACGACGAAGTCGAACGAGCGGCGCAGCGCGTCGAGGCGGAGCTCGGCCCGATCGAGACGTGGATCAACGTCGCGTTCACGAACGTTTTCTCCGAGTTTTGGGACGTCACGCCTGAAGAGTGGCGGCGCCTCACCGACGTAACGTACCTAGGATACGTTTGGGGAACGATGGTCGCGCTGCGTCGCATGCGCGAGCGCAATCGCGGCACGATCGTGCAAGTCGGCTCCGCGCTCTGCTATCGCAGCATTCCGCTTCAATCGCCGTACTGCGGCGCGAAGAGCGCGATTCGCGGTTTCACCGACTCGCTGCGGTGCGAGCTGATCCACGCAAAAAGCAAGGTTCGAGTGACGATGGTACAGATGCCGGCGGTCAACACGCCGCAGTTCACCTGGAACCGCGTGAAGAGCGGTTTGATGCACCCGCAGCCGCTGCCGCCGATCTTCCAGCCCGAGGTTGCCGGCCGCGCGATCTATTGGGCCGCGCGAAGGAAACCGCGCGAGCTGTGGGTTGGCGCGTCGACCGTGCTCGCGATCCTCGTGCAAAAGTTCGCGCCGCGCTTCGGCGATCTCTATCTCGGAAAGACCGGATACGCATCGCAGCAGACGAGCGAATCGATTCGCCCGGAACGTCCCGACAACTTGTACGAGCCGGCCGACACCGGACGCGACTTCGGCGCGCACGGTGAGTTCGACGAAATGGCAAAGCCCCACAGTTGGGAGACCGAGATCATCATGAAGCGCGAATGGCTCATCGGCGGCTTGGCGCTCGCGGGAGCCGCAGCCGGCGCGTACGCGCTGCGGAAAGGAAACGGACGGGAATGAGCCGCTGGCTGGCATGGGGTGATTTCGCGTACACGCTTCCGGAGCGAATTGGAAACGCGTCGGTGCAGGATCGTAACGACGCATCTGCGAGGAAGGCAGCCGATGCTGCCGGCTTTGCGTTCAAGCAGCGCTTGCGAAACGGATTTCAACCGTGGGCCGCGTCGTTTACGGCGGAGAACGACGACGGGCAAGAGGACGCGTTCGCGGCCTATCCGATCGTGCGCGGCTGGAGGCGCATCTAGCGCGCGTTAGGAGCGCTCTCGGTCCAGAGCCGCGTAAAAGCTCGATAGTTCTCTTCGAGCACGTCGTCGAGGTTTTGCTTCCAAAGCGAGCCTTCGAGATGGAGCGACGAGAGAATCTCGACGATCCACGGGCCCTCGTATCCCGTTCGCCGTATCTCCCGCATCATGTCGGCAAGCGGAATCTCACCGCTTCCGAGCGAGTAGCGGTCTGCGGTCGATCGCGGCGTCTTCCAGTCGCTCATCTGCACGAGCAGAATGCGTTTCCCGCACTCTCCGATGAGCTTGGTGAGGTCGCGCGATTGCCACACGTTCCACGTGTCGATGCAGATGCCGACGTTCGGGTGCGCAACGCGCTCCACGATCTCGAGGCCGCTTTCGAGCGACCAGACCGCAGTATCGGTGTGCACGTTCACGGGATTGAGCGGTTCGAACGCGACGGTCATACCGCGTTCCGCCGCCACGTCGCCGACTTCGCGTAGCGCGTCGACCGTCATATCGACGGCGCGCTTGACGTTCTTGTCCGGCGCAATCCCGGTGATCGCGACGAACGGCGTCTTCGGCGGCAGGTACGGCGCGCTCGCCGCGATCGCGTCCTTCATTGCCGCGATGCGGTCCTTCGGGTCTTCGGGCGTGCTCGCCATCGAGTCGACGAAGACGGAATGCACGCCCATCTGCACGGAGGCGGGCTTGAGCGAGCCGAGATCCTCCAGCGCCGTTATGTCACCGTGCGCGAGCTTGAACTCGCATATCTCGATCTCGGTCGCTCCGTGCTTCGGATAGCGCTCTACGTCGCGCGCGAAGGGCCACGGCCACGTCGTGAACTCGCTGAAGCCGAAACGATACGCTTCGCTCATCCGCTGGCCTTATGCAACTCGACGAGCGCAAAGCCGTGCCGCGCGATTTGAACGGGAAAGCCTTCGTGCAGCCGCTTCGCGTCGACGCGCTTCTCTTCGGTCCACTCGCCCATGAGACTGTCGTATCGGCGCACCTCGTAGCTCCCGCGCACGCGCGCCGAGTCGACCGATAGCGACGTCGCGATCGTCCGGTCGAGCGTATTGCCGACGACGATCACGATATCGCCTGCGCGTTGCAGCGCGAGATGCGCCGCGTTGTCACCCGTAACGCGAACGTCGCTGCTGACGTCGTCGTCGTACGTGCGCTCCGGAGGCACGTTCGGAAACGACCCGGTTGCATAGGTTACGAGACCGCCGCAGCGTACGGTGAACCACGACGTATCCTTTCCTCGCACCATGACGTTGCGAACGCCCGTCCATAGCCACTCGTCGGGAAGATGCGGCTCCAACGTCGGAGGATCTTCGGTCACGTGCAAGCCCGCGGCGTATTCGATCGCGGTCCACAGGTACTTCGGCGCAAACCACGGCGAGAGCATCATTCCTTGATTCGTCAGCGCTTCGCCGTGCAGCCATTCGCAAAACTGCCCCGGCACCGTGTTGTACCGGCGCGGATCTTCCGCGTAGTGCCGAAAGCTCACCTCGAGTGCGTAGGCCATGAAGGACGCGTTGTAGGCTGCAGTCGCCGCCGCGAACCAAAACGTCGGTCCGCCCCAGACGCCCCCCAACAAGCCGTAACCGCGAGTCGGACCGTACTCGAGCGCCGTTCGCGGCACCGTATGCAGTCCGGCCTCAGTCCAGAACTCGGGCCTGCTGAGGGTCGCAACGATGTTCGTGGCAACGTCGTGGTCTGCGACGCCGAAAAGGACGGGAAACACGAGGTCGCACGTTACGTCGGTGCATGCTGCTCCGCTCTCGTCGATATTCAAATAGTAGAGATTGCGCGAGCGGTCGAGCAAGTGCGCGTTGATCGCCTCGCGAAGCGTCGCTGCCTCTTCATCGAGCTGCTTCGCAATCGCGTCCTCTCCCATCGCCCTGCCCATGCACGCGGCCGCGCGCAACGCCGCGTAACACTCCGAGTTGAGTTCCGTCGTCGCACCGGAGAGCTGGTATCCCGTGATGACGTTTCTCCAGCCGGCAATTCCGCTCGTCCCGGTTCCCGCGGCGCGACAGAAGACGAGTCCGCGTTCGTCGCGCTGCGACTGCAGGAAGCGCGCCGCTCGCAGGGCGTTCGGGAACGCACGCTCCAAGAACGCGTGGTCCCCCGTGACGCAATAGTGATGCCAAAGCGCGATGAGGACGAGCGGTGTATCGTCGTTGACGTTGAGTCCGTAGTCTTCCGTCTTACCGTTGCGGATGTCGAAAAACTCGAAGACGAGGCCGTCCGAGCGAAGGTGCTCTATGTACCAAAGGAGGGCGTCGCGGGAGAAATGCGGCGTCATGAGGTCGGAGCCGAACGCGAACCACGCGGTATC
>JASHPC010000104.1 GCA_030038335.1 Vulcanimicrobiota bacterium | reverse complement strand
CTGCTTCACGGAGCGGCCGACCGTTGTCTCTGTAACTTCGTCGACGACGTCGTCGAGGCATGCAAAGTGCAAGCTAGGCAGGAATTCTCGGAATTTTCCTCGCCCGTTCCTGACGGGCGGCTACGGTAATACAGACTCATCCATCTGCAAAGGAGCAACATTCTTGAAGAAGATTTCTGGTCTCACCGGTGTTTTCGCGGCGATCGTTGCCGGCTTGGCGTTTGCGACGTTACCGGCGGCGGCAACGTCGAGCATCACCATCGTGACGTCTAACTGGAAGTTCACGCCGTCGACGATCACGCTGCACGTCGGTCGAACGACGACACTGCGGCTCACGTCGCGCGAAGGCGTTCACGGTCTTCAATCTTCCGATCTCGGCATTCCTCAGACGGCAATTATGCCGGGTACCGTCAAAACCGTCGACGTTACTCCGAGGAAAGCCGGTACCTACGTGCTGCACTGCTCGATCTTTTGCGGAGCGGGTCATCCGAACATGACGCTAACCGTCAAGGTCGTGCGCTGAGCCAGTTCGAAGAATGTCAGTCACGGAGGCAAGCCCATGAAAGACCGCTCTCGCCCACGCCTGATAGTCGTTATGGGACTGGGTTTCGCGGTTCTTCTCGCGATCGGGGTCATCGCGCAAGCCGCAACGCAGACGCTGTTCGCTCGCGAGCTCACGCCGCTCTTCGGTGACGCGCAAGACGGTACGGCCATTGGAAACGTCACTCCCGGAACGCCGGTGCAAAGCGCGGAGACGAGTTCGGGCCGGACGTCGATCACGATGGACGGATGGGCGCAGCAAGGTGGGGACACCGTCATCTATACAGCCGTCGGACAGCGCATCGTCTTGGCGACGCTCACGCAAGCCGGCTTGGCGCACCGCCAGATCCTCGATACCGCGCGCGACGCGTACGGCAATACCTGGAATCACGTGCAGGTCACCGGATTTGCCGACAGCGGAGAGTTCGTTCCCGACGTCAACGTCGTCTGGACCGCCGCGCACCAACTCTACTCCACCCGCTGCAGCGCCTGTCACGCGTTGCACGCAACCACAGACTTCACGGCAAACCAATGGCCCGGCATCCTGCAGACTATGGAAAAGAACGCGGCTTTGGATCCGCAGCAGTCGGCGCTGATCACGCAGTATCTACAGACGCACGCGCGCGCACCGTAAAAGAAAGGACAATCGTATGAGTCAGCAAGGGCGTATCTCTCGGCGAGACCTCATCGTAGGAACCGCAGCAGCGGGAAGCGCGCTCGTCGTGCCACCGGAGATCGCTCGCGCAATCGAAGCGGCGGGCGGAGATCCGGCTGCGATCGAGGTGGTTCCCACCGCAACGCATTGGGGCATGATCGAAGCGACGGTTCGCCGCGGGAAGTTCACGGGCGCGAAAGGCTCCGCGCGCGACGCACATCCAACGCGTATGATTGATTCGTTTGCCGATCGCGTGTATGCGAAGAGCCGCGTTCAGTATCCCTCCGTACGCAAGAGTTTCTTGGAGCAGGGCTACAAGGCCGGCGGCGAGGGGCGAGGACGCGAGGAGTTCGTGCGAGTGAGTTGGGAGAAAGCATTCGATCTCGTTGCGAGCGAGCTAAAACGCGTAAAATCCGGACACGGAAACGCGAGCATCTTTCCCGGAACGGCCGACTGGCAGTCGGTAGGCTCGCTCCACAACGCGTCGGCACTCGTTCGCCGAATGCTCGGCTTGCACGGCGGCTTCACCGATTGCACAGGAGACCCAAGCGTCGCGGCAGCCATGGTCATCCTGCCGCACGTTTTGGGTGACCTCGAAGTCTATAGCCAGCAGAGCGCATGGCCGACGATCCAACAGAACACGGATCTCCTCGTGCTCTGGGGATGCGATCCGGTGAAGGGCGATCAAATCGGCACGCATCCGTCCGACCATTATTTCTACGGCGCGATCGAGAAGTTCCGCGACAAGGTGCGCGCGAAACGCGCGCGCGTCATCGCTATCGATCCTCGTCGTTCTTCGACGGTCGAGTATCTAGAGGCCGAGTGGATTGCACCGCGTCCGAATACCGACACGGCGCTCATGCTCGGTATCGCGCACGAACTTATCGCGACCGGCAAGCACGACAAAGCCTTCCTCGATGCATACACCGTCGGCTTCGACCAGCTTTCCGATTACATCACCGGGAAGAGCGATGGCGTCGCCAAGACGCCGGAGTGGGCGTCTAAAATCACGAGCCTGGACGCCGCAACGATCAGAACGCTCGCGCACGACATGCAGCGAAATCGAACGATGCTCATGTCAGGCTACTCGATTCAGCGCGCCGACCATGGCGAACAGCCGTATTGGATGCTCGTTGCCCTCGCGTCGATATTGGGGCAGATTGGCCTTCCGGGTGGAGGCTACGGCATCAGCTATCACTACGACAATGGCGGCGATCTCACGGCAAATGCGCCGGGAATCGCGGGAATCTCCGCCGGAAACAATCCGGTAACCGCGGCTCTTCCGTTCGAGCGCTTTACCGACATGCTGTTGAATCCCGGCAAGCAGGTTCCGTACAACGGAACGACCTTCACCTATCCCGACATCCGGCTCATCTACTACGCGGGTGGCAGCCCGCTCACGCATCTCTGGCAGACGAACAAAGTACTCGAAGCATGGCGGCGGCCGGAGACGATCATCGTCAACGAGCCGTTTTGGACGTCGACTGCGAAGTTCGCGGACGTCGTTCTTCCTACGACGACGACGTTCGAGCGCAATGACATAGAGGTCTGCGGAGCGTACTCGCATCAGTACATCGTTGCGATGAAACGCGTCATTCCACCGCTCTACGAAGCGAAAAGTGACTTCGACATCCTCGCCGGCATTTCAAAGCAGCTCGGATTCGAGCAGCAGTTCACCGAGGGGAAATCGGAGATGGCGTGGATACGTGAGTTCTATGAGGGCGCGCAGAAGCAGGCGGCGCCGATGAAGGTGGCAATGCCCGATTTCGAGACGTTCTGGAAGCGTGGCTACGTCGAGTTTCCAACTCCGGCGGACTCCAAGGAGTTCACCGTGCACGCCGACTTCCGCGAGAATCCGGCGCTCCACCCGCTCGGTACGCCGTCGGGCAAGATCGAGCTGTACTCTGCGACGATAGCAGGGTATCATTACGACGACTGCCCGCCGCACCCGACGTGGATCGAGCCGGCGGAGTGGCTGGGAAGCCCGAAGGCGAAGCAGTACCCGCTCCATATGGTGTCACCGCATCCCTACTACCGCTTGCATTCGCAGCTCGACAACACGTGGATTCGCACCTGGTACGAAGTGCAACACCGCGAGCCAATCTGGATCAATACGGAGGACGCAAAGAAACGTGGCATCGCAAACGGTGACGTCGTTAAAGTTCACAACGATCGCGGCAGCACGCTCGCAGGTGCGATGGTGACCGATAGAGTTCGGCCCGGAGTCGTCGTGCTTCACGAAGGCGCCTGGTACGACCCCGACAATCCGCAAAGCGGAACGCCGACGTGCAAGCATGGGCTGCCCAACGTCGTGACGCTGGACAAAGGCACGTCGCAGCTCGCACAGGGAAACATCGCGAACACGACGCTCGTGGAAGTATCGAAACACGAGGGCCCCATTCCAACGGTGACCGCCTTCGATCCGCCGAGGGTCACGTGAATCTGAGCGACGCTTTCGCGCGTCCGATCGAGTATCTTCGCGTTTCGGTGACCGACAAGTGCAATCTGCGGTGCGTCTACTGCATGCCCGAGGCTGGCTTGCCATGGCTGCACCGAGACGAGATTCTTTCGTACGAAGAGATCGCGGCGATCGTACGCGCGGCGGCATCGGTCGGCGTGCGGACGATCCGCCTAACCGGCGGTGAGCCACTCTTGCGACCCAACCTGGAACGGCTCGTGGCGATGATCGCCGAGATTCCAGGAATCGACGACCTCGCGCTTTCGACGAACGGGCTGCTGCTAGAAGAACAAATCGGCGCGCTCGCGCAAGCGGGGCTCAAGCGCGTAAACGTCTCGCTCGACACGCTTCGCGCGGACCGTTTCGAGACGATCGCTCGCCGGCCGGGACTCGATCGAGTCTTGCGCGGCATCGATGCAGCGATTGCCTACGGCCTCGCCCCTGTGAAGGTCAACTGCGTCGTCATGCGCGGGCGCAACGACGACGAGGTGGCCGATTTCGCGGAGCTCGCGCGCCGTCTGCCCATTGCGGTGCGTTTCATCGAGGTCATGCCCGTGCTAGCGTACTCGGAAGCGCAGCGTGAAGAGTACGTTCCCGCGAACGAGTTGCTCGAGCGGCTGCGCGACATCGGTGACTTGCAGCCGGTGCTCGGACCCGCTGGGAACGGACCGGCGCGTTATTACGCACTTCCAAACTCGGCGGGTACGATCGGCGTGATCACTCCGCTCTCGCACGACTACTGTAACCGCTGCAATCGGATTCGACTGACCGCCGACGGGCGCTTGCGGCTGTGTCTCTTTGGCGATTATCACGTCGACCTGAGGACGGCGCTGCGAGCCGGCGCAACGGAATCGAAGATCGCCGAAATGCTTCAGCGTTCGATGCTCATCAAGCCTGAGCGTCACCACCTCCGTTTGGGAGAGCCGGCTTCACGCATGCGTGCTCTTTCCGAAATCGGCGGTTAGCACGCGAGAGCGCTTCTCAACAACTTCCTCGCACGTTCGCGATAGCTTCGGAACCGTAGAGTACGCTTCCAGAACAAGGAAATGTTCTGGAGGCAATCGTGAAAACGCTCAACCTTGGTACGGTCGTTCTTGCAAGCTGTACGCTGCTATGGCTCTTGTCGACAGCGGGTGCGTCGGCGCAGACACCACCGTCACCGTCGCCTTCGCCCGCGGCCACGCCAACGCCGACGCCGGTCTTTCAATGGGGCGGCGCGCTTAGCGGTGCGACGTATTCGTCGAACCCGGCAAATGCGACCGGAGCACTCGACACGCCGGCAGGCGCGGACAGAACGGCACGCACGGACTTTACGAACGCACTCGTCGACGCAACGCTGAATCTCGATCGGTTCAGCCTCGGTGCAACGGCGGGTTACTATAGTTTCCCGATCGTCGGCGCGTCGATAAACCCGATCGACCAAAACGGCGCGAACACATCGCTTTACTCACCCTTGCCGCTCTACGATATCTCGTACACCGTGGATCCACATCTGTCGTTTGAGGCGGGAAAGCTCGTGACGCTACTCGGCCAAGAGTCGCCGTTCACCTATCAGAACTTCAACATCGAACGAGGCTTCGGCTGGGCGATCGAGCCGCTCATCAGTCACGGCGTGCGCGGGGTGTACACGAATGGTCCGTGGACGCTCTCGTTCGAAGGGAACGACGGATACTACGGCGGGACGAGTCGGGCATTCGAAAGTTCGATCGCATTCGCTCCGACGGCAACCGAGACGTTCTCACTTGCCGCAATCGTTCCGGGCGCTGCATCCCCACCCAACCCAACGGCGTCCGTCGCAAACAAGAGCGAGTACGATCTCATGTACGCGAACACGTTCGGCAAGTTCGTGTTGACGCCGTATCTTCTCTGGGTGAGTTCGCCGGCAGTTCCCGCATACCATTACGGGAACGAATCGGCGTTCGTTGCGTCCTTGCTGGGGACGTACAACTTCACCTCGCAGTATTCGCTCGGTTTCCGCTTCGAATCGATCAGCAACGACAGTGCCGTTACCGACATGAACGCAAACGCGGACTTGATCGGATATGGACCGGGAAGCGCCGCGACGTCGATTACGCTCACGCCGACGTACAAGAGCGGTCCGCTCTTCGTCCGCGCCGAGTGGTCGCACGTGAACGTGACGAATCTCATGCCGGGCCTAGGATTTGGCGCAGGCGGCGACCTGGCAGCGCAGAATCGCTACATTCTCGAGATAGGGGTGACGCACTAATGGAAATCAGCGCACGAAATCAACTGCGCGGTACGGTCCGCAGCGTAAAAACCGGCACGGTGATGGCAGAGGTAGTCGTCGAGGTCGACGCTGCTAAGGTCGTAGCTGCGATTACGCGTTCGTCGGTGGAACGCCTAGGTGTAAAGGACGGTGACCGTGTCACCGTGATAATCAAGTCAACGGAGGTTATGATCGGAAAGTGAAGAACGCGCTCGCGCTCCTAGCGTTCGCGGTCACGCTCGCCGCGGCACCGCGAGCCACGACGGTCACCGTTCACGGTGCCTTCGTTCACGGCGAAGTATTGAACGATGCGGCGCTTCACGCGTTTCCTCGCATTACGATCGCTGCCGTCGAACACGACGGAACGACGTCGCACTACACTGGGACTCCGCTTGCAATCCTGCTCCATCGGGCGGGTGCGCCGACTGGTGCAGCGGTACGCGGCGCTCCGGCGCGCTCGTACCTCGCCGTTCGCGGCTCCGACGGCTATGTGGCGCTATACTCGCTTGCCGAGCTCGACACGAGCGCAACACGATGTGCCCCGATTTTGGCCGACGAACGCAACGGCGCGGCCCTTTCCGCGAGGCTGGGCCCGTTTCACGTCGTAGCACCGTGCGATCGAACGCAGGCGCGATGGGTGCGCAACGTGACCTCGTTGACGGTCGTCACGGTGCCGAGAGGTTAGGGAACCGGCCGCAACAGATCTTCGATCGTTTGCATGACGATCGCCGGCTCTGCTGGCTTTGCAATCAATGCCAATACGCCGTAGATATCCATGAAGTCGCGGAGCGCCGCGTTGACCGGCGTCGCGGTATAGAGAGCTATACGCGACGCTTTCGTTCGTGAATCCTTGCGAAGTGCTCGGACGAACTCCGCACCGCTGAGCGCGGGCATCGAGAGATCCGTGAGCACGACATCGGGCCTCACCGTGTAAGCGATCTGCAACGCGTCGGCACCATTGGCCGCCGACGTCACCGCGTGTCCCATGTGCTGAAGCAACGTTTCGAGCAGCAGGCGGCTCGCGGCGTCGTCATCCGCGATGAGAATCGTCGCCACGGTGTAGACACTCGTCGATGTGCGAACGCAGATCTTCGGGATCGATCGGTCTAGCCAGAAACTTTCGGACGCCAAGTGCCATGCCACGCTCACGGTCCTTCGGTTCCCACGGCTTCGAGGAGAGGAAAACGAAGGGAATCGAGCACCACTCCTCGCGCTCGCGCAACTTCTCCAGCAACGTGAAGCCAGTCTCGGGAGGCATGTGGAGATCGCAAAGGATGAGAGAGGGCGGCATGCGCCGCACGACGCTCATCGCTTCTCCAATGCTTCGAGCCTCCGCCACGCGATAGCCCGAAGGTGCGAGCGACAATCTGATGAGGTCGAGATTCGACTGCCGGTCGTCCACGGCGAGAACGATGCCGATCTCCTGCGGACTTGCCGCAGCAGACACTGCGCGCGCGGACGAGGTCGCGGCCAGTGCCGATGCGCTCGGTCGCGTCTTCAGATGCGCCTCGACCTGCGTGACGAAGCGTTCCGGATCGATCGGCTTTGCGATATAGCCGTCAAAACCGGCTTTGCGAATATGTTCTTCGTCACCGGGCATCGCGAGTGCCGTGACCGCCACGAGCGGCGTCGCGGCGAGCGTTGCATCTGCGCGAAATCGCCGCGCGAACTCATAGCCGTCCATTCCCGGCATCAGGATGTCGACGAGCGCAATGTCATACCCCGTTCGCGCTCTCTCGAGCGCGGTTGCGGCGTCGGGGAGTGCCGTGCATTCATACCCGAAGGCGCGCAGCAGATACGCCATGAGGTCGAGGTTTGTCACGTTGTCGTCGACGACGAGGACACGTGCCTTCACGATGAGCGCCGCGACCGCATCGGCAGCGCGAGCGTAAACGTGCTTCCAACGCCCGGCTCGCTCGTGAACGTCAACTCGCCGTCGAGCAACCTCGCGAGTTTCTGCGAGAGATGCAACCCAAGCCCTACGCCTTCAACGCGTCGCGTCGAGAGTGGCTCGAGTTGTTCGAATGCTTGAAAGAGCCGATGCCGATCCTCCGGTTTGATGCCGATACCCGTGTCCGCGACGCTGATACGACATTCGTGGGCGTCCGCCGTCACGTCGGAGGAGACGGCGATCTGCACGCTGCCCTCTTCCGTGTACTTAAGCGCGTTATTGGTCAAGTTTATGAGTATCTGCGCGAGGGCGCGACGATCGCTCGTTACGACGGTTGGACGCTCCGGCAACGATACGGTGAAGTCGAGATTCTTATCCGCGGCCATCGAGCGCAGCGATTCGTGAACTTCACCGACGATCTCGTGAACGTCCACGGGCTCGAAATGCAACTCGATCTTTCCTGCTTCAATCTTTGCAAGATCGAGGATGTCGGTTATGAGCGAAAGCAAGTGACGTCCGCTCGACTGTATGATGCGCAGCTGCTGTTCCTGTTGATCGGTGAGCGGGCCGGGAAGCCGCATGAGGAGCGTCCCCGTGAACCCGATGATCGCGTTGAGCGGCGTGCGCAGCTCGTGACTCATTGCGGCCAGAAACTGGTCCTTCGCCGCACTCGCCGCTTCGAGCTCGGCGTTCTTCGCTTGCAACGTGCGCTCGAACCCCTTGCGTTCGGTGATGTCTCTGATCGCGCTTACCACGAGCTTGCCCTCTGCAGTCTCGATCGGGCTAAGGCTGATCTCGACGGGTACCTCGCTGCCATCCTTGCGCACGCCGACGAGTTCGAGTCCGATGCCCATTGGACGCGTCTGCGGATCCTTCGCATACGTCGCGCGATGCTCGACGTGGCGCGTTCGCAGGTGCGCCGGCACGAGAAGCTCGATCCTCTGCCCGAGTAGATCTTCGCGATCGTACCCGAAGAGCTGCTCCGCTTGATGGTTCACTCTGACGATCCGACCGCCATCGTCGACGGCGATCATCGCGTCCGGAAGCGACTCGAAGAGTGGAAGCGAGAGCATACCGCGCCCCTTCGCGGGTTCTTCCTAACCGTCCGCTACGATTCTCTGCGATGGAGGATCGGACCAGAAAGCAGTCTCTTCGACACGAGGTCGGCAACATGCTGATGGTCGCACAAGCGAACCTCGAGGCCATGCTCGACGGCGTCGTCGATACGACGCACGAGCGTCTCGAGGCCGTCCGAGATGCCCTGGCGACGGCATCGGAGCGCCTTAAAGACCTAGCAACGTTGTTGGAGGAGGAAGAGTGACCATGGCCCGTCTCAACGAGTCCGTCTTCGTTAATTGTCCCTATCATCGCGCTCGCGCGTACCTGGCGATGGGCGTGGGCGAGCAGATCCATGCGGGGCGGGCGCTTACGCTCCGCGCTCCGCTCGCCGGCGTCGAACTCAAGAAGGACGTCCTCGTCACCTTTACTCCCGGCACCGATCCGATGCATATGGATCAGCCATGGAGAGTTCACTGGACGCCGGAGGGCGGCGGTCCTTACCCGGATTTTGACGGCGAGCTGACCGTTCGAGCAGACGAGGACTATACGTCGAGCGTCCTCGAGCTGACCGGGGAGTATCTGCCGCCAGGCGGAGTCCTCGGCGGAACGTTCGATTACGTTTTCGGGTCACGCGTTGCGGCGCTGACGGCCCGAGCGCTGCTCGACCAACTTCGTGAAGACTTCGAATCGCGCTATGGAGCCGAGGAACAGCTAAAGCGATAGATGCTCGTAACCAAGGATGCGCGCTGGCTGGGATGCGAAGATGGCGGCGGGAGAATCCGGGTTGGAACGCAAGCGAATTCTGATCGTTGATGACGAGTCGAAAATCATTGAGGTCCTGCAGGCGTATCTCGAACGAGAGGGTCTTGCCGTCGAGTCTGCCGGTACCGTAAAACAGGCTCTCGCGGCGATTGCCCGCGACAAACCGGATATGCTCATCCTCGACGTGACGCTTCCCGACGGAAGCGGTTTCGATATTCTCAAAAGCGTGTCGTCACGGGGCAACGGCATTCCGTCGATCATGCTGACGGCGCGCGGCGATGAAGCCGATCGCATTGTCGGACTCGAGTTAGGCGCTGACGACTACGTCACAAAGCCGTTTTCACCCCGGGAGCTCGTCGCGCGCGTGCGCGCGCTCTTTCGCCGAACTCAAGACCACGGTGCATCGACGAGTCAGCGCGCGGAGAGGAAGACGACGGTTTCGGATTTGGAGATCGACCACGACTTTCACGAAGTCAAGATCGGGCAGCGCGCGGTCAATCTCACGGCAACGGAGTTTCGCATCCTGGCGCTTCTTGCGGAGAATCCCGGAGAGGTGTTCACACGATCGCACTTACTCGACCGCTTGAACGACACGGGCGAGATATTCGAGCGCACGCTCGACCGTCACATCAATAACCTGCGCCATAAGATCGAGCCCGACCCCGCAAATCCGCAGTACATTCTCACCGTGTACGGCGTCGGCTACAAGATGCGACGCGGTTAAGTTGGCAAGTACCTTCGCGAAGGAAGCCGCGGCGCCGCAAGCAGCATCGGTCGACGCCGCTCGCGGCGCAGTTTTTGGTTCACTTGCGGTTCCGAAAGTGGAGGAAGTCGAGCTCTCTCAAGCGCTCGGGCGTACGCTCTGCGAGAGCATCGTTGCGCGAGAAAGGCTCTGGCCGTTCTCACGGTCTGCGATGGACGGCGTCGCCGTTCGCTTCAGCGACATTAGCGGCGCGACGGCGGAGAAGCCGGCCGTTCTTCCCATCGTCGGCTCGGCGTTCTGCGGAGATCGGGCGCTCTTGGACCTGCCCGCCGGAGCCGCCGTGAAGATCGCGACGGGAGCGGCGCTTCCGCACGGCGCGGATACGGTCGTTCGCCAGGAGATCGTGCGCGAGATCGGCGACGCCGCGTGCATCGAACGCGCGACCCACGTGGGTGAGCACGTGTTTCCTGCCGGTGAGGATGCGAAGGAAGGCGAGGTCGTTCTCGATCGTGGCACGCGCCTTAACGGCGCGCACGTGGCACTGCTTGCGGCATTGGGCGTTCAATGGGTTCCCGTGCATGCTATTCCGGAGGTCGCCGTTCTCGCAACGGGCGACGAGCTCGTTGATACGACGATGCCACAGGGGCTCGGGCAGGTTCGCGACTCGAACTCTCACATGCTCGCCGCGGAGATTGAATCCGCGGGACTCCACTCGCTTCCACTCGGCATCGTCCCGGACGATCCCAATCTTTTTTCGCGTGCGGCGAGGCAAGGCCTCAAGTCCGACGCATTCGTGGTATGCGGAGGCGCCTCAGTTGGTGTGCGTGACGTCGTGCGTCCGACGTTGCGTGCGCTCGGCGTGCGCTTTCTCTTCGAAGGCGTTCCCATGAAGCCTGGCCATCCAGTTGCGTTCGGAATGGCTGGGCGATGCGCCGTTTTTGTGCTTCCCGGAACGCCGGGAGCATGCCGCGTTGCATTCGAGATGTTTGTCCGCCCTGCATTGCTACGAATGAGCGGCGCGCAGCGAGTTGACAGACCGCAGCTACTCGTGCGTCTTGCCGAGGATCTGCACGTGCGCCCGGGACGCGCGCGCTTTCTATGGGCGCGCTTCGAGAAGGGCGCGCTCGGCCCATGGGTACGCGTGCTCGACGTGCAGGGCAGCGCCGTGCTCCGATCCAGCGCTCAAGCAGAAGTGCTCTTGCGCGTCGAGGCGCAACAAGAGCATCTTGCGTACGGAACGACGGTGCCCGCATATCTCATCGATCCGCCGGGAATCGATCGTCTTCCGACGCCAGCGCACTTCGCCGCCGCGATCGCGATCGTCGGACAGAAGAACGCCGGCAAGACGACGCTCATCGAGCGCCTTGCGCCGTTGCTGCGTGACGCAGGCATTCGCGTCGGTGTGATAAAGCATCACGCTCATCAGGATGCTCTCGACGATGCGACACACGACACCGGCAGAGTCGCAAGCGCCGGTGTCACGCGAACGCTCCTTGCCGGCCCGTTAGGAATCGTCGACCGAAGCTACGTCGAGGAACCGTACGCGAACGACTCGCAGCTGCTCCAGCAGGCATTACGCCAGATCGACGGCGTGGACATCGTCTTCGTCGAGGGATTTTCGGAGTCGGCGTTACCGCGTATTCTCGTAACGCGAAGCGGCGTCGACGGAACACGCGTTATTGCGGACGGCCCATACATGGCCACTGTTGGCGACGGAGAGCGCATGACTCACGAGCCCCACTTCACATGGGATGAAGTCGGCGATCTTGCCACACTCCTGTGCCGGCGCTTCAAGTCTAGCGCTTAGCGCGTGCGTCCAGCGCGCTTCCGGGGGCGTCAGCCTTTCGTTCCGTTGATCCGTGGCATGACGCGCAAGCTCTATGGGACTGCGGCCCTAGACAATCCCGTATCTTGTGTTATGCTGTGTCCCTAGGTACTACGTATAGTGCCTTCTCATCCGGTGGTGCCAAGTGGCACCTTAATAGGGAACCCGGTGTAAGTCCGGGACTGCCCCGCAGCGGTGAGGGGGAGCGAATGCCATCGTAGACACTGGCCGCTTCGGCTGGGAAGTGATGGCGAGTAGGCGGCGATCGCCATGCCCCCAAGTCCGAAGACCTGCCCGATGAGTACGACACTTCGCCCGAGGGAGGCGAACGCGTCCGTCGTCGCGAGTCGTGCTTGCGGCGTCTGGTGCGTCATCTTCTTCGGCCGGTTGACTCCGAGGGAGAGGCATGACGAGTATCACGACAGCAACGATGTCCACCACAGCGACGATGCACGTGCGCAAGCGCAACGGCTCGATCGAGCCGGCAGACGTCAACAAGATCGTGCGCGCCGTCGCACGCTGTTGCGAGGGACTGCCTGCGGTTGACCCGCTGCGCGTTGCAACGAAGACGATCAGCGGGCTTTACGACGGTGCGGCGACGCAAGAGCTCGATCGTTTGTCGATTCAGACGGCGGCGATGCTGATCGCCGAAGAGCCATCGTATTCTCAGCTTGCAGCGCGACTACTCGCGACGTACATCGACAAAGAAGTCGGAAATCAGGAAATCCATTCCTTCTCGCAGTCCGTCGCTTGCGGATATCGTATCGGCTTGATCTCCGAAGACCTTGCGGGCTTCGTTCTTGCTCATAGCCGGAAGCTGAACGACGCAATCGACGAATCGCGCAACGATCACTTCGAGTACTTTGGACTGCGCACGATTTATGAACGCTACCTGTTGCGTCATCCGCAAACGCGTATTGTCATCGAAACGCCGCAGCACTTCTTTTTGCGCGTCGCGAGCGGTCTCGCGAGTTCGGCGCAGGAAGCGATTGCGTACTACAATGCATTTTCGACCCTGGAGTACCTTCCGAGCTCACCGACGCTCTTTAACTCGGGCACGGCACATCCGCAGCTCTCTTCATGCTTTCTGTTGGACTCGCCGCAAGACGATCTTCGCGCAATTTATGACGCATATCGTGACGTCGCGCTGCTCTCAAAGTTCTCTGGTGGGATCGGACTGAGCTTTTCACGTGTACGCAGCCGCGGTTCGCTCATTCGCGGTACGAACGGTAAGTCGATGGGCATCGTGCCGTTCCTCAAGACGCTCGACGCATCCGTTGCGGCGGTTAACCAGGGCGGAAAGCGTAAAGGCGCTTGCTGCGTATATCTGGAGACGTGGCACGCCGACATCGAAGAGTTTCTCGACCTGCGAGACAACACGGGAGAGGAGTCGCGCCGTACGCACAATCTTCATCTCGCGAACTGGATTCCTGATTTGTTCATGAAGCGTGTGGAGAGCGACGAGGCATGGTCACTCTTCGATCCGAAGGACGTACCGGAGTTCGTTGACGTGTACGGCGACGCGTTCGAGTCAGCGTACGTTGCTGCGGAAGCCGCCGGCCTTGCGGTGCGCCAAGTACCGGCGCGCGAGCTTTATGGTAAGATGATGCGCACGCTCGCGCAGACGGGCAACGGCTGGATGACGTTCAAAGACGCGTCGAATCGCGCTTGTAACCAGACGGCCGAACCTGGCGCAACCGTCCATCTTTCGAATCTCTGCACCGAGATACTCGAAGTCAACTCGGCAGATCGCACAGCT
The DNA here is from genome assembly GCA_030038335.1 of Vulcanimicrobiota bacterium. Lineage (GTDB taxonomy): Bacteria > Vulcanimicrobiota > Vulcanimicrobiia > Vulcanimicrobiales > Vulcanimicrobiaceae > Tyrphobacter. Next base: position 7,936 of record JASHPC010000104.1, on the reverse strand, counting down.
GTCTGCAACCTTGGCTCGATCAACCTGAGCCGCCATGTCATTGACGGTGTCTTCGACTATGCAAAGCTCGCGCGAACGGTGCACCTGGCGGTTCGGCAACTCGACCGCGTGATCGACGCGACGTTCTATCCTATCGAGAAAGCGGAAGACTCGAATCGTCACTGGCGCCCCGTGGGCCTTGGTCTGATGGGACTGCAAGACGTCTTCTTTCAGCTCGGTCTCGCGTTCGACAGCCCGGAGGCGCTTGCGCTCTCGCAGCACATTTCCGAGGAAATCTACTATCACGCGCTGCTTGCAAGTTGCGAGCTCGCGGAGTCGGAAGGAGCTCATCCAGCTTTTGCGCGCACACGCGCAGCGCGCGGTGAGCTGCAGTTCGACGCATGGGGCGTAGCGCCGTCGGAACCGGAGAAATGGAGCGCGCTGCGCGAGCGTATCAAGTCGGGCGGCCTGCGAAACTCACTCCTCATCGCAATCGCGCCGACGGCGACGATTGCGGCGATCGCGGGATGCTATGAGTGCATCGAGCCACAGGTGTCGAATATGTTCAAACGCGAGACGCTGTCGGGTGAGTTCCTTCAGATCAATCGCTATTTGGTCGAGAGTCTCAAGAGTCGTGGATTGTGGAACGCGGCGTTGCGCGACCGCATCGTCGCAGCGGAAGGGTCGGTGTCTGAGATCGATGAGATTCCTCAGCCGCTTCGCGTGCTCTATCGCACGGCATGGGAGCTGCCGCAACGAGCCGTTATCGACCTCGCGGCCGCGCGTGGCGCCTTTATCGACCAAAGCCAGTCGCTAAACCTTTTCGCCGAAAGCCCCAACATTGGCAAGCTCTCGTCCATGTATCTGTACGCGTGGAAGAAAGGGCTCAAAACGACGTACTATTTGCGATCGCGACCAGCGACGCGCATCGCGAAGACGACCGTGGCATCCGCGCCCGACGCAACCGCAGTCGCCTGCTCGCTCGAAAATCCCGATAGTTGTGAGGCATGCCAATGATTGCAGCAAAGCCATCGATTCTCGATCCTGGATTCGCGCTCACGCTACGGCCGATGCGCTACCCCGAGTTCTACGATATGTACCGTGCGGCAATTGCCAACACGTGGAACGTCGAGGAGATAGACTTCTCTACGGATTTGCAGGATCTTCGCGAGCGTCTCACGTCCGCAGAGCAACATCTGATCCGCCGTCTCGTCGCGTTCTTTGCAACTGGCGACACGATAGTTGCGAACAATCTCGTGTTGAGCTTCTACAAGCATCTAAATGCGCCGGAGGCACGCATGTACCTCTCGCGGCAGCTCTTCGAGGAAGCGCAGCATATCCAGTTCTATCTTACGCTCCTCGACACGTACATACCGGACGAGCGTGAACGCGCCGAAGCGTTTGCGGCGATCGATACCATTCCGTCGATTCGCACAAAGGGTGAGTTCTGCTTCCGCTGGACAGACTCAATCGAAGAGATCAAGCGCATTGAAAGCGACGCGGACCGGCGCGCATTTCTCCTCAACCTCGTTGCGTTCGCCGCATGCACGGAAGGACTATTCTTTTTCGCAGCATTTGCATACGTGTACTATTTGCGCTCGCGAGGCATGCTCAACGGCTTAGCATCGGGAACGAACTGGGTCTTTCGCGATGAGAGCATGCACATAGCGTTTGCATTCTCAGTGATCGAAACGGTACGGGACGAACACCCGGAGTTGTTCGACGCCGAGTTCGAAGTCTCGGTGCGTCGCATGCTGCGAGAAGCAGTCGGCTCAGAGCTTGCATTCGCCGAGGACGTCCTCTCAGAGGGAATCGCTGGACTCTCGACGCGCGATATGCGCTCGTATCTCGAATACGTCGCAGACCTGCGGCTCGGAAGTCTTAGCTATGCTGCGGAATATGGTTCAAAAAATCCGTTCGATTTCATGGCGTTGCAGGACGTACAGGAGCTAACGAACTTTTTCGAGCGCCGACCCTCGGCATATCGCGTCGGCGTCGAAGGCCAGGTTCGGTTCGATGAATCCTTCTGAGGTCGTTATCGCTGAAATGGTGTTTCCTAATCAAACGAATCATTACGGCACGCTGTTCGGTGGCGACGCGTTGCGCTTGATGGACAAGGCGGCGTTCATCGCGGCGAGTCGATACAGCAGAACTGCGGTCGTGACAGCCTCACTCGACAAAACGGATTTCCACGAGCCGGTACATCAGGGCGACGTAGCGGAAGTCATTGGGCGCGTGCTCTCGCGCGGAAGGAGCTCAATGGTCGTCGAGACGAGGCTTTTCTCGGAGAATCTTTTGACGGGGCAGAGGCGCCTTTGCTCGGTGAGCCGCTTTGTCATGGTTGCGGTGGATGGCGCGGGCCAACCGACAACCTTTTTCGACGCGGAGGGTTGAGGCAATGGGCGTCTCGATCGGCAGTCTCGGTTTTCCTCGAATCGGCGCACATCGCGAGCTCAAGAGCGTGCTGGAGTCGTACTGGTCGGGCAAGATCGGTGCAGGCATGCTGCGCGGCGAGGCGGCGTCGCTGCGAGCCCAAAATTGGGCCTCCCAGCGCAAGCACGGACTCACGCTTCTCCCAAGCAACGACTTCTCTTTGTACGACCACGTCCTTGACACGAGCATCATGCTCGGTGCCGTTCCGGAAGCGTACACGCAGCTCGGCGGCGATCCATCGCTTGATTCCTACTTTGCGATGGCGCGTGGCAACGCGACGACCAAAGCAATGGAAATGACGAAATGGTTCGACACGAACTACCATTACATCGTTCCAGAGTTCCGCGCCAAACAGCGTTTTGCGCTCTCTTCCAACAAACCAATCGACGAGTTTCTGGAAGCGAGTCGCCTTGGATACGAGACGCGTCCCGTGCTCTTAGGACCGGTGAGCTATCTCTTACTGGGCAAGACCGCGGACGGCATCGATCCGCTAGCGCTGCTTCCTCACGTGCTGCCAGTGTACATCGACGTGTTGCGACGGCTTGGGAATTGCGGAGCGCGATGGGTGCAAATCGACGAGCCGGTGCTCGCTCTCGATCTGACACCGGGAGTCCGAGAAGCCTTAGTCGCTTCGTATGCGACCATTGCCAAAATCACTGATGGACTGAATCTCTTGGTGGCGACGTACTTCGGCGAGCTTGGCGACAGTCTCGATCTTGCGCTTCGTCTCCCTGTCGCTGGGCTGCACCTCGACCTCGTAAGAGGGCCGGAAGAGCTTGCACGAGCCGCGCAACGAGCGCCGCGCTCGATGGTACTCTCGCTCGGCGTCATCGACGGCAGGAACATCTGGCGGGCGGATCTGCGTGCGGTGCTCGACCGTATCGAACCCATTATTGCGGTGCGGGGAGCGGAGCGCACGATCCTTGCGCCGTCGTGCTCGCTCTTACACGTTCCGGTTGACCTCTCGTTGGAACGCGATCTGGACCCGGATATTCGCGAGTGGCTCGCTTTTGCACTGCAGAAGATCGACGAGCTGTGCATTCTTGGCGCGGCAATCGACCGCGGGCGTTCGGCGGTCTCTGATGACCTGGAGCGCTCCGATGCTGTCGTCGCATCGCGTGCACGGTCGCCGAAAATACACCGTGCGGACGTCGCCGCGCGACTTTCCGCCGCAACGCCGGAGGACTCGCGGCGCGCGCATGGGTTCGACGAACGTCGTGCGGCGCAACGTGGAGCGCTGCGCTTGCCTATACTTCCGTCGACGACGATTGGCTCGTTTCCGCAGACGTCCGACGTGCGCAAGGCGCGTGCAGCGCACGATCGTGGAACGCTCGACCACCGTGAATACGAAGCGTTTCTTCGGGAGCAGACGGCATCGGTAATCCGCTGGCAAGAAGAGATTGATCTCGACGTACTCGTGCATGGCGAGTTCGAGCGAAACGACATGGTACAGTACTTTGGCGAGCAGCTCGATGGGTTCGCATTCACACGGCATGGATGGGTACAGAGTTACGGTTCTCGTTGCGTGCGGCCGCCGATCATCTATGGTGACGTGCATCGTCCCGCGCCGATGACCGTCGGGTGGTCGCAATTCGCGCAGTCGCTGACGAAACGGCCGGTAAAAGGCATGCTCACGGGACCGGTGACGATCCTACAATGGTCCTTCGTTCGAGACGATATTGGGCGCGACGCCGTGTGCCGCCAAATTGCGTTTGCTCTTCGTGACGAGGTGCAGGACCTCGAGACAGCGGGAATTCAGATAGTTCAAATTGACGAGCCGGCATTGCGGGAAGGGTTGCCGCTTCGGCATGCGCGGTGGAGCGACTATTTGCAATGGGCAGTCGAGTGCTTCCGCACCGCCTCCAGTGGCGTACGAGACGAAACGCAGATCCAGACGCACATGTGTTACGGTGAGTTCAATGACATCGTCGACGCGATTGCCGCGCTCGATGCGGACGTCATCCTCATCGAGGCGGCTCGTTCCAAAATGGAGTTGCTCGAGGCGTTCGCGGGGCGCTATACAAACGAGATCGGCCCAGGAGTCTACGATATTCACTCGCCGCGTTGTCCAAGTGCGCAGGAGATGGCAGACCTTCTCGAACGCGCTGCGGCGAAAATCGACGTTGGGCGACTCTGGGTAACGCCGGACTGTGGGTTGAAGACGCGCACCTGGGACGAGGTGCGTCCAGCGCTTGCCAACATGGTTACCGCCGCGAAAAGCATACGTCAGAAGACATCCGACCGTACGATGTAACTCGGCATGAAGACGCGCGTCGCGGTTTCGTGGAGTGGAGGAAAAGATTCAGCGCTCGTGTTGGACCGTCTTCTTCGCGATCAAAGCTATGAGGTCGTCGCGCTCGTGACGACATTTGATGCATCATGCCGACGGGTCAGCGCGCACGGGATTCCGGTCGACCTCATCGAGCGCCAGGCCCATTCGATTGGTGTGCCGTTCATCCGCGTCGAGTTGCCGATCAACACCTCCTACGAAGTCTATGTACGGCAGTATCTCGAGGCCTTGCAGCCTGTCATAGATGAGGGTCTCAAAGCCGTTGCGTTCGGCGGCATCTCGTTCGCCCAGTTCCGTTGCCGACTAGAGGAATCGTTCATTTCCAGGGGCGTTTCAGCACTATATCCATTGCGGGAGATGCCGTCCCGACGGCTTGCCGAGGAGTTTGTTGGCCGCGGGTTTGCCGCAGTCGTGTGCTGCGTTAATGGAGCGTTCCTCGAGCAACGCTATCTCGGCAGGCTCTACGGTTGGGCATTCATTGAGCAGATGCCCGCGCGCATTGACAGATGCGGAGAAAATGGCGAGTTTCACACGTTTGTGTTCGACGGCCCGATTTTTCATGAGCCGGTGCAATACGTGATCGGAAAGAGCACCTACAAACCCACGATGCGCGGATCGCCGGTCAGCGGCCACTGGTTCTGTGAGATCAAGGCAAAACAGATGACGGCAGCGGCATGCCCACTGTGTGGCGAAGATAATCAATGTGGCGTGATGGCCGGACGGGCAATGTGCTGGTGCTATACCGAACGCATCTCTGAAGATGTGCGCGAGCGAGTCCCGCCATATGCACGTGATGTGGCATGCGTCTGTCCGAGGTGCGCTGGTATCGAACGGGCCTGACGTCGCATACAAAACCCGCAAAGCGTTATGCGATGCGGGTTTGCGATATATGGAGATGAGGGGACTCGAGCCCCCGACCCCTTACATGCGAAGTAAACGACGCGCGAAGCCTGCCGTGCGTACGAAACGCAAGAAATAGCGGCGTCGTGTTCTTGCGCGAGCGCCTCACCGAGTTGGCTCCGTGCCACGATTGATACGGCGTGGCAGACCGCGCGAGCTCGAGCTGCGCGTAATCGTGCTGCGCAAGTGCTTTCGCACGTGCGAGATCCTGCGGTCGCGTTCCCGCTCGAAGGTCTACAAGCGCTGCGCGGGCCCCATTCACCTGACCGGTTGCGGCGGCGACCGCCGCTCTTTGCCGCGCGTCATCGAACGCCACGAGCCGGGAACCCTTTGTAATGAATGCCCACTCGGTCGTATACACGTGGGTGATCCGGCCGCCTATAGTGCTGCCGACCGCAGCGCTTGGCGTCTGGAGCGTTCCGCTGTAGGCAGGGGTGCTCGGAGCGCAGGAGAACGCGACGGTCGCCAATGAGGCTGCCATCAAACGGCTACCCGCGCGGGTCACTAGTGCCCAAGTATCGGCTGCCACGAGTCAATGCGCTGCGAAGCGGCCTAAAAGTTCGAGCGCGTGACGCGCGATCATACGGTTTTCATCGGTGGGTATGACGAAAACCCTCACGCTGCTGTGCGGCGCCGAGATCACACGCTCGTTACGTGTATTTGCCGTCGCATCGAGGCTTAGACCGATGTGGCCGAACCGCTCGCAGGCTGCGGCGCGAACCGTATGTGCGTGCTCGCCGATCCCTCCGGTAAAGACGAGCGTGTCGATACCGCCTAGGACCGCTATCATTGCTCCAAGCTGTTTGGTCAACTGATAGACGAATAGTTCGATTGCGATGGCGGCACGCGCGTCGGTATCAGCCGCCGAAATCAGCATTTGCATGTCGGGAGTCGTCCCTGAAACGCCGAGCAAACCCGACTCGCGATAGAGCAAGTTGGAAAGACTTGCCGTATCGTAACGGGAGGACTGGAGCAATCGAAGAATCACGCCGGGATCGAGATCGCCCGGCCGCGTTCCCATCATGAGACCGCCTAGCGTGCTAAATCCCATCGTCGTGTCGACCGGCTTTCCGCGATCGAGCGCGCAGAGGCTCGCGCCGGAGCCCAGGTGCGCCACGACGGTAAGTTCGGCATCCGGGCCGAGCTCTAAGGCAATGTATTCGTACGAAAGTCCATGAAATCCGTAGCGTTGAAGGAGCGGATCGATGTTTGGCGGGAGCGGAAGCAACTTTGCAACGGCGGGGGACTCGCGATGGAATGCCGTATCGAAGCAAAGCACGTGTGGCACGTTCGGAATCAGGCGCATTGCCGCATAGACGAGATCGAGCTCGATACGTAGGTGCAGCGGCTCGATCTCTACCAGCTCTTCAAGATCCCGCAAAACGACTTCGTTGACCAAGGTCGGCTCCTCGTACCGACGGCCACCGAAAACAATCCTATGGCCCACTGCGCCGATCGCACCGCCGGCGGACGCTTTGACCTTCGACAACGCTCGAGCGAGATCGGCCTCAGCGGCGCCAGTCGCCGGCTCAATTCCGGCGGCGAGTCGTGTGAGTTTGACCGACGGCGTGGAATACGTCGCATATTTGAGCGAAGACGAACCGCCATCCAGGCAGAGCAAATTCATAACTCGGACAAATCGCTCAAGCGCCGCGAGCGCTCCCGCCCTTCTTAACGCGTTTTGTTCTGCGGATCGGCGTTCGCACGACGAGTACCGGAACCCCAGCATGGCGCAGAACACCTTCGGCGACGCTTCCCAGAATGAATCGAGGAAGTCCCGTACGGCCGTGGCTGCCGATGACGATCATGTCGGAACCAATGCGGCTCGCGAAGTCAACGATTCCGGAGACGACGGGCACATCCAAGAACTTCGTTTCTAGCTTCCAGTTTGAGGCTGCCACTCGAGCTGAAGCCTCCCCCAGTATCGCGCGCGCATCTTCACGCAGCATCTTCTTAGCCGTCGGCGGAGTGTAATGGAAGCCCGCGGCTATCCTCCCGATTTCGGTGGCAACATCGAGAGCATAGCAGACGACAACGCAAGCTCGCTCACTGCGTGCCAATGCGATTGCGACGTCCAGGGCAGATTTTGCCTGATCCGAGCCATCGTAAGCGACCACGAGATTCCGTAGGGCTGCCATGAATCGTCGTTCCTCATCTCGCAGCGCTGGGCATGCGAGTGAAGCGCCGGAAAACATGGAAAGTTCCATGATCGAAAATGCGATAGGCAGCGAGCTTGACACGGTCGCTGATGAGGAACCACACGATCGCGTATCCCCACACGAAGACGGCCAGTCGCCAGCCGATGGGAGTCATAAAAATTCCGAAAACTGCTAT
>JASHPC010000013.1 GCA_030038335.1 Vulcanimicrobiota bacterium | reverse complement strand
CCGCCGCGCTCGCGGCAGTGCGGCCATGGGAGCGTAACGTGCTGCAGTGGATGGACGATCTTGTCGTCGAGAGGAAGATGCCGCCGGTAGTGCTCGTCATCGTCGACGGCTTTACGCGCCTGGGTGGTTCTCAATACGTCGACTCCATCCATAATGGAGCCTACGCGACGTTCGTCATTCGCGACGTTATCGAGCATGTTGACGCTCGCTATCGGACCATCGCGCGTGAAGGCGGACGCGCGGTGCTCGGCAAGTCGTCGGGCGGCTTTGGAGCGATGCACCTCGTCATGGAGCATCCCGGCGTCTTCTCGGCCTTCGCCTCGCACAGCGGCGATTCGTACTTCCGCTACGCGCATACACGCTCGTTTCCCGAGGTGCAGCGCGTACTCGAGCACTTCGACTTCGACATTCGCGCCTTCGTCGAAGACTTTGAGAAGCAGCCGAAGCGACCGCAGACGGCGTACGCGACGATGGAGATGCTCGGCTACGCCGCCGCGTATTCACCGCGCGAGGCGCGGGCGTTCGCGCTCGACTTGCCGTTCGACGAAAAGACGGGAGCTCTCCGTGACGACGTGTTTGCGCGCTGGCTCGCATTCGATCCCGTCGAGCGCGTCCCGAACCGGGTCGCGGCCCTCGAGCGGCTACGGCTTCGCTATCTCGACTGCGGGCGCCGCGACGAGTACGGACTGGATATCGGCTCGCGAATGGTCGCCAAAGCGATGCGCGATGCCGGATTGAGCGTTCGCCACGAGGAGTTTGACGACGACCATCGCAACGTGGGATATCGGTACGCAGTTTCGCTGCCGGCGCTTGCCGGCGTCTTGGACGTAAAATGAACATCCGCAGATTCGCCGCCGTCATCGTAACGGTTCTCATGCTTTCCGCTCGTGCGCTCGGACAGCAAGCGACGCCAACGCCCGATCCGCTTGAGTACGACGATCCGGCGATGCATTACACGGCTCCCGCAAGCGCGCATCTCATCGGCCCGATCCAGCATGTGTCGCTGGCCGACCTCTCGCAGGATCCGACGACGATTGCGACGTGGGTGATCGGTACCGATCGCAGCAACGTGAAAGTCATTTCGCTCGTGATGGAATCCTACTCCGGCGACCTCGATGGATTCGACAGCACGTATGAGAACGATCTGCGCGGTGAAGACTCAGCGACGCTCGTCAAGAACAAAGAGCATGTTCTGCTCCAAAACGGAATGCCGGCGTTGTTCCTCGAGGTGACGCAAGGTTCGGGCTTTGACACGCAAAAGATATTTGCGTATCTTTGGATCGACACGCAGCGCGCGGTCGTGCTTAGCGTTGCCTCCCGTCTCGGCGGCATCGACGAGCAAACGGCAAAGCAGCTCTTAGCGGGCGCGACCGCGGTTCGCTATCCCGATGACCAGGAGCAGCAGTAGCGGCGTCTACAGCGCGGCGAGCGCCGTCTCGAGATCTTCGAGCAGATCGTCGCGGTCCTCGACGCCAACCGAGAGCCTCAGCAGACCGTCTGTGACGCCGCGGCGATCGCGCTCTTCCTTTGGAATCGAACCGTGCGTCATGCGCGCGGGGTGGCAAATGAGCGACTCGACGCCCCCGAGACTCTCGGCAAGGCTGAAATAGCGCAAAGTTCCGGCAAATGCCATCGCGCGCTCTTCCGAGACCCGAAGCGTGAAGGAGAGCATACCGCCGAAGCCGCTCATCTGGCGCTTTGCCAACTCGTGGTGGGGATGCGAGGTGAGGCCCGGATAATTGACGCGCTCTACCTTCGGGTGGCTCTCTAGGAACTGCGCCACGGCGAGTGCGTTGCGCTCGTGCTCGCGCATTCGCAACGCCAGAGTCTTCGCGCCGCGCATTACGAGGTAGGCGTCGAGCGGACCGGGAATGCCGCCGACCGAGTTCTGATGGAACTTGATCGTGTCGTGCAGCGCCTTGTCGTTCGTGATCGCGACGCCGCCGACTACGTCACTGTGACCGCCGATGTACTTCGTCGTCGAGTGCACGACGACGCTCGCACCGAGCGCAAGCGGTTGTTGAAAGTACGGCGTCGCGAAGGTATTGTCGACGGCGACGACGAGCTGCTTGGCTGAGGCAACTTCGGCGATCGCCCGAATGTCGACGAGCTTGAGCAATGGATTCGTAGGGGTTTCGATCCACACGAGCCGCGTGTTCGGTCGTAGCGCGTGCGCGACGGCGTCGGTACTGCTCGCGTCCACGTAACTAAACGTCAATCCGTAGCGTTCGAGGACGCGAGAGAAGAGACGGTACGTGCCGCCGTAGACGTCGTCGCTGACGATGACGTGATCGCCGGCAGAGAGCGCGTTCATCACCGCCGACGTGGCCGCCATGCCGCTTCCGAACGCGCTGGCGTAGGCGCCGTTCTCGAGCGCCGCCAACTGTTTCTCGAGCGCGACGCGCGTCGGATTCACGGTACGGCTGTAGTCGTAGCCTTTGTGCTTTCCAACCGCTTCCTGCGTGTACGTCGACGTTTGATAGATCGGCACGATCGTCGCACCCGTCGCCGGATCGGCCTCTTGCCCGACGTGAATCGCCTTGGTCGAGAAGCGCATTAGTGGTGCGGCGCCGGTGCAGAGATGTCGGAGAGAAACGAGATGATGTCCTGACGCGTCACGACGCCAATCGGCTCACCGTCGTCAGTGACGACGATCGCGTGATTCGCAAGCGTCAGCAGCTTGTACGCGCGGTCGATCTCCTCGTGTTGCTCGAGCGACGGGAACGGCCGGCCCATGACCTCGCGAACCGGCTGGTGAATGATGTCGGCACGATCGAAGACCGCTTGCATCACCGCGACGTCGTTGATGCTGCCGACGACCTCGTGACCGTGCATGACCGGAATCTGCGAAATTTCGTACTTGCGCAAGAGCTCGAGTGCTTTGCTTACCGTATCGTCCTCCGTGACCGTAATCATCGGTGGCAGGGGCGTCTTTCCTCGCAGCACGTCGCCGACGGTCGCCCGGCGCTTCCCTTCGCTCAAGAAACCGTTTGCAATCATCCAATCGTCGTTGAAGATCTTCGACATATAACCGCGACCCGAGTCTGGAAAGATCACGACGACGATGGCATCAGGCGGCAGCGTCTTTGCAAGCTTGACGGCGGCGACGGCCGCCGTGCCAGACGAGCCTCCGACGAGCAATCCCTCCTCGCGTGCGATGCGGCGCGCCATGAGAAAAGAATCGCGGTCGCCGACGCGGACGACTTCGTCGATGACTTTCAAGTCGACGGTCTCGGGAAGGTAGTTCAGGCCGATGCCTTCGACGGCGTACGAACGAGGCGTGTCGCCGGAGTAGATCGAGCCTTCGGGATCTGCGCCGACGACGTGAATCTTCGGATTGCGCTCCTTGAGATACCGCGCAGTCCCGGAGATCGTGCCGCCGGTTCCGAGGCCGGCGACGAAGTGCGTGATGGAACCACCCGTCTGTTCCCAAATCTCGGGACCCGTCGTGCGGTAGTGCGCGTCCGGATTGTGGTGGTTGTGAAATTGATTCGGCTGAAAGGCACCTGGAATCTCCGAAGCGAGCCTACTTGCGACGCTATAGTACGACTCGGGAGAGTCGTTCGGCACGTTTGACGGCGTCACGACGACTTCGGCACCATATGCGCGCAGCAGGTCGACTTTCTCCTTTGACATCTTATCGGGCATGACGAGAATGCACCGGTAACCGCGAATCGCCGCGGCCATCGCAAGACCCGTACCGGTATTTCCGCTCGTCGGCTCGACGATCGTCCCGCCGGGAAGAAGCTGACCGGCTGCCTCGGCTGCGTCGAGCATCGCGCGTGCCGGCCTGTCCTTTACGCTGCCACCCGGATTCATGTACTCGATCTTGGCAAGCACGAGACACGCGGCACCGTCGAGCGTCTTGTGCAGCCGCACGAGTGGCGTGCGGCCTATAGCATCGAGTGCATTGTCGGAGAAGGTCATCGCGCGGGCCTTCGCCGCTAGGGTACGGCGCTCCGGTTGCGCGCCGTTACCCTGCCGGTCTTCCGATACGCGCTCGGGGGTTTGACGAAGGTCGCGCGGTCTGCGACGTGGCGATTGATGACGGAGACGACGACGCCAGCGAGACGATCGGGATCGTGACGCACGTTCTCGATCTCGCTAATGACGGCGGCGGCAACGGGCGTAAGCCCACTGTCGGCGATACGGTCGACGTCAGGCGTGACCGGGCCCTGGCCTTCTTCGGCGTACGCCGCGAGCAGGCGCTTCGGCGGCTCGTCATTGACGACGACGTAATCGCACACGCGCTCGGCTGCGTTTGCCAAGAGCGTGCGAACGTGATCTGCCGCAGTCATGCCTGTCGTCTCGCCGGGCTGCGTCATGACGTTACACACGTAAATCTTCACCGCCGTCGAAGAGGCGATGGCTTTTGCGATTCCTTCCACGAGAAGATTCGGAAGAATCGACGTGTAGAGCGATCCGGGCCCGAGCACGATCGCATCGGCTTCGCGGATCGCCGTCAACGCTTGCTCGAGCGGCGCCACGCTCGCCGGTTGCAGAAAGACCCGAGCAATAGGCGCTCCCGCGAACGGGATGTTCGACTCGCCTTCGATGACCCGTCCATCTTCGAGCTCGGCGCAGAGCCGCACGTGCCCGAGCGTCGCGGGCAGTACGCATCCGATAATGTTCAAAACGCGGCTCGACTCTTGAATCGCGCGATCGAAATCACCGGCGACACCAGTCATCGCGGCAAGGAAGATATTGCCGAAGGAGTGGCCCGACAGTCCCTCACCTTCGTTGAATCGATAGCGAAAAAGATCGGTAACGAGCGCTTCGTCGTCGGCGAGCGCAACGAGGCAGTTCCGAATGTCGCCCGGCGGAAGAACGCCAAGCTCCTTCGTGAGGCGGCCTGAGGAGCCACCGTCGTCGCTCACGGTAACGATCGCGGTAAGATTGCTCGTGCGCCGCTTAAGACCACGCAGCAGCGTCGACAGTCCCGTGCCTCCGCCGATCGCGACGATCTTATATCCTTCGCGTAGGCGCGACTGCTCTTGTGCGTCTTGGCGACTCGCGGAGCGCAGGAGCGCGCGCACCGCGAAGAATAGGGCTGCGGCGACGAAGACGACCCCGAGCACGCCGAGAATCCACGTGAGGTCGCCGGGTGGGAAATAGTCTGCGACGATCCCATCCATGAGCTCGTTGACGTTCGAGGCGCCGCCTTGCGCGACGACCCAACGATCGGCGGCGTCGACGAGCATCGCAATTCCCACGATGCCGACGATGAGCCAGCGCTTGATGCCGGTGCCGGGCAAGAGCCAGCGCATTAGGCGAGCTCCGCATCGCGCGTCACGCGTTCGACCTTCCACCGCGCGTCGCGGCGCAGGTGCGCGGCGAGCCGCCGCGCGACGTAAACGGAACGGTGCCGACCGCCAGTGCAGCCGAGTCCTATCGTCACGCGCCCGCGTTCCATGCGCTCGTATTGCGGCAGAAGAAAGTCCACGAATGGGAATAGGTGCGAAAGGAACGGCGCCAAAGCCGGGTCGCGTTCGATGAACGCCGCGACATCCGGATCGTCGCCGGTGTGGGGCTGGAGCTCCGCGTCGTAGTTCGGGTTCCGAAGGAATCGCACGTCGAAGAGCAAGTCGAGGTCCAGCGGTATTCCGTACTTGAAGCCGAAAGCGAGCACCGAGACGTTCACATGAAGTGGTTTTCGCCCGAGCGTGCCAACGCCCTTATTCCCAAGCTGGCTCCCCTGGTGGACGAGCTCCTCGGCTACCGGCGGGATCTTGCCATCAAGCTCCTCGAGAGCGATCCAGCGCTGCACGGAACTCCCATGACGACCGCGCACATCGCTCGTCCGCGCTCGCCGTTCATCCCGAAGTTCGGCGACCTCAAGGGAGAGATTGTCCGGCTCATTCACCGGATCGAAACCTTCGGCTGCATCGTAAAGGACATCGACTTAGGTTTGGTCGACTTCCCGTCGCGCCGCGAGGAGACGGCCGTGTATCTCTGCTGGAAAGCAGGAGAGCCAGAGGTCGCATTCTGGCACGAGCTCGACGAAGGCTTTCAGGACCGAAAACCTATCGACTTCTTATGAAACGCGAGTAGCCTGCGACTCCACCGGGATAAAGTCCTCGCTCAACCCCTGAAGTCGCACCTCGCCGAACTCGGCGGTGTACGCGCCGTTCTCGGCTCCGGTGATGATGCCAATTTCAGGAACGTCCGCAAGTTGCGGAATCTTTGCGCGGATCTCTTGGGGGATGCGCACTTGCGTACCTACGGAGAGCACGCCCTGATCCCACAACGCGTTGAGGCTTTCGAGCAACATCGGAAGCGGGATGCCGTAATCTTCACTGATTTGGCCGATCGTGTGCGTCTCACTAATCGCGCAGTTCGAGCATCCGCCTAGATGGAAGCGCGCGAAGACGCGCCTGGCACCTGCGTGCATGCGGAAGGCTTCGTCGACGGTCATCTCGGGTGTAAACTGCATGGTGCTCTCTTCGCTTAAAAGGTCCCGATAGCCCCTTCGGTTGCACCGGTAGGCCGCAACGTCGAGCGCAGACGCTCGACTTCTCGCTCGAGTTCCTTCGTTCGCAGCGCCGCCCAGGCGTGCGCGACTGCGTCGGCGACGCGCTCCAAAGCCGCGCGTTCGTCGGGAGCATAGCTCTCTTCATCGCGCTTGGCTGCACAGAGAAGCGTGCCGAGGAACTCACCCCCGGCCGTCATTGGGAACGCAAGCGCGCCCGGAAGCGCGGAAGAAGCGCTGTGGAGATCGACGACGACATGACGCGCGCGCATCGCAACGACGGCAGGGTCATTCACATCGACGATTGCGGCCGGCAGTGCGCCTGCTGTGCGCGTAAAAGCGCCGGTCACCGTGTCTCGCATCCAAATGCCTGCACCGATGGCCTGCGTGTGAAGCTCTACCATATCGACGGTGCGTGCGAGCAGGACGCCGGGTTCGGTAACGTAGGCGGCGTCGAGCGCGAAGGCGCGCAACGCGGCTTCGGCTTCGTGGCGTTTGCGAAAGAAGAGCTGATCGACGACGCGATCGACGCGCTTGTGAATCGCGTTGATCGAGAATCCAAGCGCGAGCGCGACGACGATCTGCACGGCCGTGCTCGTGACGTGGCTCACGCTCTCGACGTAGCGCGAGAGCAAGTACTCGACGAGTACGACGATGCCGACAACGACGATCGAGACTCCGGTAAAGACCGCGGCTTGATTGAGCACGAAGCCGACGTCGATGAGCCGATGACGTAATATCACATAGGCGAGTCCAACCGGAATGATCGCGACGGTGATGAGCGAGGACTGATCCACGGTCGCGTTATAACCGGCGACCGAGCTTACGATGATGTCAATGGCCGGCCCCAAGAGGCCGAGTCCGATGATCCAGAGCACCCAGCGTTTACGGACGCGATCGGCGCCACGTGCCTCGACGTATCCGGCGACGATCGTCGCGATCGCGAGTACGAACGGCAAGAATCCGACAAGCGCGAGCGGCCCGCGAATGATCGCGTCAATGCCCGGCCGTAAGAGCAGCGCCACGTATCCGAGCAGCACGACGGCGAAGATTGCGGTCGCCACCGTCAGACGCCAGAGCACGTTCTCGACGGGTCGCGGCGTACCAGTGACGTGCGCCGAGAAATCCGCTGCTGCCGCGACCGCGACGATGAGAAGCGCGACGCTGCCGAAGACAAAGACCGCGAACGATGCATACGACGATAGAATTGGCGCCGATGCCGACAGCGCGAGCGCTAGTCCGAAGCCTCCGAGAAAGAGCGCGAGCGCGCGCACGGCGCGTTCATCCCACCTGCGCGCAACGAGGAAGGCTGCGACGATAAGGAACGCAAGACGCAGCGCGGTGAGCGTAGCCGAGAGCCCTTCGTGCGGCGCAGGAAGCGCGACAAGTGTGACGCTCCGGCCGGCGGAGGTTTCGAGCGTTGCTTTCGAACCGGGCACCGGTGCGGCAACCGCCGCGCGTGTCTGAAGATTCCAGCTCTTCCAGCGGACGAGTTCGCCGGTGTGAAGACCGGCGCGTGCAAGGCTCGTCCCGGGCGCCACCGGGCCGATACGAAATGGTGCGCTCGTAAGCGCGTTACCGCCAATACCATCGCCGTACGTGGCCGGGTCGCCGATGTGGCCTTGCAGGCAGACGTAGACGATCGCGCCCAGCACCGCAAGGAACGCGACGAAACGCCAGACCGGGGAGGACATGTTCTCGCATCTTCGGAGATGAGATAG
>JASHPC010000103.1 GCA_030038335.1 Vulcanimicrobiota bacterium | reverse complement strand
GGGGCTGCGGTGGACTCCAGCGCTGAGATGAGAAAGAGGCAGCTCATAACGGCGAGTGGCCCGCCGACGTCCATCGCAACCGCCGCGCTCGTCGGTGCGTTGAGCACGCAATACCCGAAGATCAGCCACGTCATGACGCTGGGCCGTGCCATGACGAGGGCGCAGCCCACGACGAGAAAGATCAAGTACACCGCGAGTCGCAATGCGGCAGCGGGGAGAGAAAGGTAGACGTACCTGATCGGCGGCCTGCGCAGCGGAGCGAGTGACACCGG
Source organism: Vulcanimicrobiota bacterium (assembly GCA_030038335.1). GTDB lineage: Bacteria > Vulcanimicrobiota > Vulcanimicrobiia > Vulcanimicrobiales > Vulcanimicrobiaceae > Tyrphobacter. Next base: position 15,094 of record JASHPC010000103.1, on the reverse strand, counting down.
CAGCCACGAAGAGCCTCGGCGTACGCAGAACGTCAGCGGTGAGTTCGTGTACGGTGCGTGCGACGACGCGATACGCATCACGGTACGCTGAGAAAGACACGAAATGACGTCGCCGGTGCGCAGTCCCGCACGGTACGCCGGCGATCGCGGCGCAACCGTGATGGCAGAAGGCCCGTTGTCGATGGCTTGCGGGCTGCCTGCAATCTCCATCGTTCCGCGTATCGTCAATCCGGTATAGGACGACGGCGGATTTTCGAACATCGGCACACCCAAGAGCAGAAGCATCAGCAGGGAGATGCCGATGGTAAGAACAGCGCGCACCGCCGTCATGAGAACGATACGTCCACGGCGAGCGGCGAGCGAATGACAATGTGTACGATAGCAGCTAAGGCGCGCCAGGCAGCCACAGATGCGACTTTTCCGGCTTAGCGCCCGCCCCCTCTGTTGGCCTAGCTACGCGTCAGGGCAAACGCACAGCGTCGGATATCGTCGAAATCTCCTCATCGATCATACCTAAGATGCGATGAATCGCCGTATCCTGCCCCGCTCCACTGTTGCATTATGCCGCAGCTGATCGAGAAAACCTCTCGCTGCTGTCGATCGCGACGCTACGCCCTCGAGCCAACTCCGCACCTGTTGTTTTGCCCACGCCGCTACCTCGCTGGGAATTGGACCATGTTTGCGTTCACACTCAGCGAGCCACGCATCAATCCGCGCATGTTGAGCGCACGCGCGAAGAGCCTGATCGACGAACTCGGAGTAGTTACCGTGTTCGCCGATAAGAAAGGAAACCGCGTTGTCGGTTTGTTTCGAGAGCGTCACCGTTCGCCGTACCATCCCGCCCTTGCCCCTTTTGCACTGTTATTCGGTGATGCCGGCGGGTTCCTCGACCGGGCGAATCTTCTCTGGATCCGATTTCCAGAATCCATATGAAAAGAAGAAGACGAGTCCGACGATAAGCGCGCCCACAAACCATTCCCACGTCAGCGTCGAAAGGCCGAAGATTGCGAGGAACAGCGACATGACGATGCCCAACACCGGGAAGAGCGGAACGAACGGAACTTTGAAGCTGCGCGGAATGTCTGGGCGTCGCGCGCGTAGATAGAGCACGCCTGCGCAGACGACGGAGAACGCGATAAGCGTTCCGATATTGACGAGATTGAGCAGTTGCACGAGCGGCACGATGAGCGCGAGGATCGCAACGGCAATACCGGTGAGCATCGTCGTGATAATGGGCGTCTGCAAGCGAGGATGCACGTACGCGACGGCTGACGGGAGCATCTTATCGCGTGCCATGACGTAGAAAATGCGTGACTGACCGAGAAGCGACGCGAGCGCGACGCTCGTCGTACCGGCAAGGACGCCTACAGTGACGATCCATCCCGCAAGCGGCGCGTGCAGCGGTGCGAGCGCCGCGACGAGTGGGTCCTTGACCGGTACCTTGTTCCAGGGAATCGCGCCGACGAGGACGATGGCGGTCAAACAGTAGAGAAGCGTTCCGATCGCGAGCGACCCGATCACGCCAAACGGAATGTCGCGTTGCGGCGTTTTGCACTCCTCGGCGGTCGTCGTCGCCGTGTCGAAGCCAATATAACTGAAGAAGACAAAGGCTCCGATCGCAACGATGCCGTACGGCTGCGCCGATGACGAGAAATCCGCCATGCCGCCGAACGGTCTGAGCCCTCCCCACCCCATCGGGTCGAAGTCATGAAAGTTCACGGCGTGAAAGAGGAGAGCGCCGGCTCCGATGAAGACGAGGAGAGCGCCAATCTTCAGAACGACGAAGATATTATTCATCGTGGCAGACTCACGAATGCCCATCGAGAGCAACAGCGAGAGCCCGACGATGAAGAGCGCGGCGATGACGTCGTACTGCGAATGCACGAGATCCCAGCGCGCGACGTTCCACCAGGGCCCGTGTAGCACCAAGTTCGAGGTTTGGGCGGCGGCCGGGATTGTGATGCCGGCGCTCTTGAGGACGTCCTGCAGCGCGGCCGAGAACTGCTGCGCGACGGGCGCAGCGCTGATGCCGTATTCGAAGATGAGCGCGAATCCGATGATCCACGCAACGAGCTTCCCCAGCGTTGCGTATGCGTACGTGTACGCGCTTCCGGCAATTGGAACCATCGATCCAAGCTCCGCATAGCAGAGCGCGGCGAAGAACGACGTCAATGCGGCAAGGAGATACGAGATCATCACTGCCGGACCAGCCCCTTTGACGGCCGTGCCGATCGTCGTGAAGATACCGCCGCCGATCATCGTTCCGAGTCCGATGGCGACGAGATCCTTGGCTGAGAGCGCGCGCCGCAGAATCTTGCGTTGCGAGAGAGCACGCAACTGTTCCAAGTTCGTCGTAGCGACGAGCTGTCGGAAGAACGCCATTCTCGCGCCTGTTCGCGCCCGCCCCGCGCTTGTCATCCCGAGCGTAGCGCCGAAGGCGCGCAGTCGAGGGGCCGCCGCAGGAATCTAATAACCACGCGAGCGACGTACGTTCGGCAATGTCATCCGCGTACGACGCCATTGTCATCGGAGCAGGACACAACGGGCTCGTTTGCGCGTGCTATCTCGCGAAGGCGGGACGCCGCGTTCTCGTACTCGAGCGCCGAAGCGTGATCGGCGGTGCGTGCGTTACCGAAGAGCCGTGGCCCGGTTTCAAAATCTCGACCGCCGCGTACGTAAACAGTCTCTTTCGCCCTGAAATTGTTCGAGAGCTGCGCCTGCGCGACTACGGCTTCGAGCTGCTCGAGAGAAGGCCGTCATCGTTCACGCCTTTCCTCGACGGACGCTCCCTCATGCTTGGCGCGGATACAATTTCGAACGCGCGAGAGATCGCGCAGTTCAGCGCGAGCGATGCCGAACGGTATCCCGAGTACGAAGCGATGCTCGAGCGCGTCGCATCGGTTGTCGAACCCACTCTGCTCGAGGCTCCGCCGAACCTCCTGAATCCCTCGCTTAAAGACCTGCGGTCCCTTTGGCGCATCCGATCTACACTCTGTCATCCCGAGCGTAGCGAGCGAAGCTCGCGAAGTCGAGGGAGCACTCTCAGGGAAGCGGTAGAAATCCTCACCGGCGCCGCGCGTCCGATCCTCGACCGGTGGTTCGAATCCGAAGAGCTGAAAGGCACGCTCGCGACGGATGCGATCATCGGCGCTATGGCATCGCCGTCGATGCCTGGCACCGCGTACGTGCTCTTTCACCACGTCATGGGTGAAACAAACGGCGCGCGTGGTGTGTGGAGCTACGTGCGTGGAGGCATGGGCGGCATTACGAAGGCGCTCGCCAGTGCCGCACGGGCGCTCGGAGTCGAGATCAAGACCGATGCAGAAGTTGCACGCATTAGCGTGCGAGACGGACGCGCGGTGGGCGTGGTGCTCGCAAACGGCGACGACATTGCTGCAAAGCAAGTTGCAAGCAATGCCGACGCTAACGTTACGTTCCTGCACTTACTCGACGCAGCATCCCTTCCGGACGCATTTCGACAAGCCATCGAAAACATCGACTACTCGAGTGCATCGCTCAAAATCAATCTCGCTCTCGATCGCTTACCGGAGTTTGCGTGCAGGCGAAGAGCCGTCGCGAACCTTGCGCAGGAACGCCGGTCCGAGTATCAGGGAACGATTCATTTCTGTCCCGACCAAGACTTCATCGAGCGCGCGTACGACGACGCAAAGTACGGCGCGCCGTCGCGCGAGCCCGTCGTCGAACTCCAACTGCCCTCAGTCCTGGACGAGACGCTTGCTCCTCCTGGGATGTACGTTGGCTCGATGTTCGTGCAGTATGCGCCCTACAAGCTAAAGAACGCGACGTGGACGCAGGCGCTCAACGATGAGGTCGCGGCTCGCTGCTTTGCCATCGTTGAACGATACGCGCCCGGCTTCACGTCCTCGGTAGTTCACCGGCAAGTCCTGAGTCCCGTGGACATTGAGAAAACCTTCAACTTGACGGGTGGCAACATTTTCCAGGGCGCCATGAGCCTGCAACAGCTGTTTTCGTTTCGCCCGGTTCCGGGCTTTGCGGCGTATCGCACGCCGGTAAAGGCGCTCTATCTCTGCGGCTCTGCCGCGCATCCGGGCGGCGGCGTTATGGGCGCCGCAGGGAGAAATGCTGCGCGCGTCATGCTCGCGCGCGGCATGTAACTATTCCGGCGGAGCGGAGCGCTTCGTCCATATTCTTTCGGGAACACCGGCTGCAGCGTTTGCGGCGCGAGCCCAGACGAAGATCGCGTCACTGAGACGATTGAGAAAGCGCAGTGCGATGGGGTCGACGTCGTCCCGCTCCGACAGTGTCAGCAAGCGCCGCTCGGCGCGCCTGCAGATGGTTCGCGCCGCATGCAGGGCCGCTCCGGCGGGCGATCCTCCTGGATGAATGAACTGATTGAGCGCCGGCAGTGATGCTTCAAATGCGTCGATAGAGCGCTCGAGCGCCGTGACGTCATCATCAGTTACGGCCGGAGCCGCGCGCTTCGAGCCAGCCGGCGTCGCGAGCTCGGCGCCGAGGTCGAAGAGCGCATCTTGCGTCCAGGCAAGCCACGCGTCGATCCGTTCGTGCGCGAGGCCTGCACGCGCAACGCCGATCGCACTCGAAAGCTCGTCGACGGTGCCGTACGCTTCAATGCGAAGATCATTCTTACGTACGCGCGCTCCGCTGTAGAGTCCGGTCGTTCCATCATCGCCAGTCCTCGTGTAGATGCACGTGTGCTTCCGCATACTAATCCTCTTTTACGGCACGCCCGGGCGAGTCATGCTATTGGAGATCTTGCGTGCTTTCCACTTGACTTATATGGTAGGAATACCTACTATACAGGTATGGATGCTGTAGTTGGTGAGAAAGGTCAGGTAACCATCCCCAAAAGACTGCGCGAAGCGCTCGGGATTCGGGCAGGAACGCGCTTGGCGTTCAGCGAGGAGGCAGGAACGCTCGTCGCTCGACGCGTGATCGATCGAGATCCCATTGACGCGTTGACAGGTGTGCTCGCGCGGATGGACGTCGACCGTGCACTCACCGAGTCTCGGGGCCAGGCATGGAATACGACGATGGACGCGCGCCGTGGTCACCGCGGTCGATAGTTCCGTGTTGCTCGACGTGCTCACGAATGACGCTTCGCATGGCGCCCAATCAGCTCACGCTCTACGATCCGCGCGGCGGGTCGGGAAAACGATCGTCTGTCCCATCGTTTGGGCTGAAATCGGAGCTCACTTCGAAAGCAGTACCCGCATGCGCGAGCTCATGGACGCTGCGGAGATTGAGTTTGATCCCTTTGATCGGACGTGCGCCGACGTTGCTGCGGAACACTGGCGCGACTATAGACGAAGCGGTGGCTCGCGCGTGCGGCTACTCGCGGACTTTCTCGTGGGTGCGCATGCTTTGGCTCGCGGAGGAAGGTTGCTGACGCGCGACCGCGGGTTTTTTCGGAGGTACTTTACCGGCCTGAGCCTCGTCTAAGCGACGAGGGGCTTGCGCTCACACGCGCGAACGCAAGCGAGTCGTGTCCGAGCTACTTAAGCAGCCCGTCGTCAAGGACGTTCCGCCGAAAGGCGACGATCTTTCGGCGTGGTATACCGCGGTCTGTTTGCGCGCCGAGCTCGTGTCGTACGCGCCGGTGCGAGGATGCGTCGTGCTGCGCCCATTCGGTTTCGGGCTGTGGGAGAACTTGCAACGCGAGCTCGACGCGCGTTTCAAAGCGTCGGGTCACGAAAACGCGTACTTCCCGCTGCTGATTCCGGAGAGTCTGCTCATGAAGGAAGCGGAGCACGTCGAGGGCTTTGCGCCGGAAGTCGCATGGGTCACGCAAGGTGGAACGGAACAACTGACCGAGCGCCTCGCGATTCGTCCGACTTCCGAGGTAATCATCGGAACGATGTACGCGCAGTGGATCGAGTCGCATCGCGATCTTCCCGTGCTTATCAATCAATGGTGCAACGTGCTGCGCTGGGAGAAAGCAACGCGGCCGTTCTTGCGCACGATGGAGTTCCTGTGGCAAGAGGGGCACACGGCGCATGCCTCGGCGGCGCAGGCGCGCGAGGAAACGCTCAAGATTCTCGACATCTACCACGATTTCTCCGACACGGTCGCGGCGCTGCCGGTGTACGCTGGCGTGAAGAGCGAGAGCGAGCGTTTCCCGGGCGCCGTCGAAACGTATTCAATCGAAGCGCTCATGCCGGACGGAAAGGCGCTGCAGTCGGCGACGTCGCACGACCTCGGGCAGAACTTCGCGAAGGCGTACGATATCACGTTTGCCGACGCGGACAAGACGATCAAATACGTCTACACGACGTCGTGGGGGATGTCGTGGCGCATGCTCGGCGCAGTCATCATGGCGCACGGCGACGATCGTGGCTTGCGCATTCCGCCGAAGCTCGCGCCGGTGCAAGCTGTTATCGTGCCGATCGTGAGATCGGAAGACCGCCGCGCGCTCGAAAAGGCGCCGGCGTTGCTCGCGGCGCTTCAGAAGGCGGGCATACGCGCGCGCTTGGACGACCGCGATCAGAAGCCGGGCTGGAAGTTTGCCGAATGGGAGATTCGCGGCGTTCCCCTTCGCGTGGAAATCGGTCCGCGCGACGTCGGGAACGGAACGGTCACCATCGTACGCCGCGACAAACGGAAGGGTGAAGAAGGCGCATCCCGGACGGTACCAATCGCCGACATCGTACGCGCGGTCGACGCTGCACTCGAAGAAGTCCAGGCGAATCTCTACGCACAGGCGCATGAGTTTCTCGTCTCCCACACGTTCGTCGTGAAGGAGAGAGACGAGTTTCTCGAGCGCTGCCGTAATCGCTCTGGGATGATCGACATCCCGTGGTGTCGCCGCTCGGAATGCGAAGCCTTCGTCAAATCCGAGACGGGTGCGACGACGCGAAACCTGCGACCGCTGGATGCAGATGCTCGGTGCGTCGCGTGCGGCGAACCCGCGCGAACACGCGCGTACTTCGCGCAGTCGTACTGATGGAAACGCTACGCACGGTTTGGCGCGCAGGCGTCGTAACGCTACTCCTGACGGCGCTCGTGACGTCGGCGGTTCTCGCGTCCGTCTCGGACGTGGCGGAGCTCGACGCAAGCGCGCGCGCGACGGGAAACCTCAAACCGCTGGCCGTGCGCATCGGAGACCGGCTCTTCGCATTTGAATGGCCGGCGCAGGTGACGCAGGTGTCGGCAAATGGCATCGACGGCCACGTCGTCGTTGGCGTGCGCATCTCCGGCGTTGCGTTCCACCGCCCTTTGACGAAGAACGACTTCACGGGCGAGGTGGACGATCTCGTCTCGATCGTCTTCCAGAACGCGCCACGAGCAGAGGAGGTCGACGTCTGGGCGACGGTCCCGATCAGCGTCGGGAAGGGCGCGATCGTGAGCGGAGACCTCGCAGTGCCCACCTCGCGCCCGGTTTTCACGCTCTCCGTGCTCCGAGGAACGGACCCAAGCCGCGCGCGAGCCTTCTGGGACGAGGACTGGGAGCACGCTGCTTTCAAACAGGACTCCTAGTGTACGCCAAGACCACGCTCCCGAGCGGAGTTCGCGTTATCACCGAGTCGATGCCGGCCGTGCGCTCGGCGACGATCGGCATCTGGGCCGACGTCGGCTCCGCGGCAGAGAGTGCGGAGCGACGCGGTGTCTCGCACGTCGTCGAGCACATGCTCTTCAAAGGAACGACAAACCGGAGCGCTCGCGTCATCGCGGAGACGATGGACGGCGTCGGTGGAAATCTCAACGCCTTCACCGATAAAGAAGTAACCTGCTACTACGCGAAGGTTATCGACAAGCACGTGCCGCTCGCGATGGACGTGCTCACCGACATGTTTCTCCACTCGCTCTTTGCGGCAGACGAGCTCGCGAAAGAGCAGCGCGTCATTCTCGAAGAGATCAAGATGTACGACGACTCGCCGGACGAGCAGATACACGACCTCTTCATCCGCACGATGTGGCAGGGTGCGAATCTCGGAGATCCGACGATCGGAAGCGCGGAGTCGGTCGCGCGCCTCGCGCCCGACGATCTGCGCGACCACATGCGCAAGCATTACGCGCCCAATGCCGTTATCGTGACCGCCGCCGGAAACGTCGATCACGACTCGTTCGTCGCGCTCGTCGCGGACAAGTTCAAGGAATTCTCCGGAACGTCGCTGCTCGTGCCACCCGAATCGCCACAAGCTTTGCCGCAGACGTATCTCAAGCATAAAGACACCGAGCAAGCACACCTCGTGATCGGCGCGCAAGGGCTCAGCGTGCGCGACGAGTGGCGCTACGTACTTGCCGTTCTCGACACCGTGCTCGGCGGCGGCATGTCGAGTCGACTCTTCCAAGAAGTGCGTGAGAAGCGCGGCCTCGTCTATTCGGTCTATTCGTTTCAGGCGGCGTATCGGGAAGCGGGGCTCTTCGGTGCGTACGCGGGCACGTCGCCCGAAAACGTGCAGACGTGCATCGACGTCATCGCGCGCGAGTTCGCGCGGTTGCGCGACGACGCTGTCGGCGCGGAAGAACTGGCGCGCGCGCGCGAGCATATTAAAGGAAGCCTCACGCTGTCGCTCGAGGCGACGTCGAGCCGCATGATTCGCTTGGGGCGCAATGAGTTCGCGCTGGGTCGCGACGTAACGCCGGAAGAAGTCGAACAGCGCGTCGATGCGGTGACCGCTAGCGACGTGCAGGCGCTGGCCCGCGAGCTTCTGGCGGAGAGCCGTATCGGGCTCTGCGTGCTCGGGCCGGTCGACGAAGGGGCCATCGATCGGCAACGCTTTGCCGCATAACCTCGCTTTCTGGTCGTGGCAACTGTACGTTGCGCTCGCGATCAATGTGGTCATCCAAGCGATTCAGATCGGCGCGTACGCGGCGCGCCTTGCCGGCGTTCGTACCGGACGCGTCGCGACGTCGATCTCGCTCTTCAATCTGTTTGTCACGGCGAGCCGCCTCGCGACGATGGTGTACACGCTCATGCTGGGACCGCTCGCCGACAGGGCGGGAAACGCCGTAAAGACGGCGCCTCCCGGCGCCGTGCATGCGATTCAGCATGCCTTCGAGCTGCAGTTGCGCTTGATCATCGGCGCGGGAACCCTCGGCACCGTCGTCGGAGCGCTGCTCCTTCCGACGTTCACGTACATGTACGTTCGCGGCGTGCGCTCGTTCGAGCGGACGCGTTCGCTTCCGCACTCGCTCGTTCGGCTCTTCTCGCCGCGTGTCGCGTGGGACATTCTACGGCACGTGCGCCTTCCGCATTTTCGCGAAATCACGAGCTTCTCGCCGCGCCGCATTCCGAAGCGCCTGCTCGTCTTCAACGTCGTCGTCACGGGCGTGTACGCGATCGGAGTCGTCGCTGCGTACTACGCGAGCGTGCTCGCGCCGGCGGTTGCGCGCACGGCGATCGGAACGTCGGGCCTCATCAATGGCATCGGTACGGTCGCCTACACGTTCTTCGTCGATCCGACGTCATCCATCATCGTGGACGAGGCGGTAAAGGGGGAGCGTCCCCACGAAGACGTAAAGTCAATGGTCTTCTATTTGGCGCTCACGGCCGTCATCGGCTGGATACTCTCGCAGTTGATCCTCTGGCCTTCGGCCGAAGCGATCAAGATCGTCGCCCACCTGGTAAACCATGGAAAATAGTGTTGTCGTCCCGAGCGTAGGCGCGAAGCGCCGAAGTCGAGGGGTGACAACTCTCGCATTGCTCGCGGCGGCAATGCTCGCGCTCTCGGGCTGCGCGCATTCGGTGGAGAGCTGGATCGTCAGCACACGAATTCATCAAGGTGAGGTGGCGGCGAGCGATGGAAATCCTGCGGACGCGCTCTTGGCCTATCGACTTGCGCTGCGCGTGGACCCACACAATCTCGATGCGAAGACCGGATTCGTAGACGCGTCGGCCGACGAAGCGCAACTGCAGTACACGCACGGGTATTTCGACGCCGCGCTCGTCACGATCGCGCAGGCGCTGCGCGTCGATCCAACGAGCGTGCGACTCGACGCGCTCAAGACGCAGATCGAGAGCGCGAAGCTGAAACAGGAGATCGTTATCTCGAACTATCCGACGTATCAGCGCGCCGGACAGGAGCTGGAGCAGAGTTATCTCCGTCTCAACGAAGCAAACGCGCTGCTCGTAAAGAGACTCCATCGTTTCAGTTATACGTACGACGTTGGTGATCTCAGCGCCGCAATCAAGCAGAGCTACCAACTGCAACTCGACGTCGGACGGCTGACGAATCGTCTGATCGCCTACCGTCAACTCGTTCAGATTGGTGGGCCGCAGACACCGGAGGAGACGCCGGGAACGAGTGGCTCGCTTCTACCGCTCCCCTGACGGCAGCGGACCGAAAATCTCACCGAGTGGAAGAACGCACCGGGCCAGCAGCCGCGGAGAGATACGCTGGTCCCGTGACGCAAAGCTGACGCTCGCGTACGTGCCGTCCTCCGGTTCGCGCGAAATCTGAACCGAGCGGCCTGTGACGTCCACCGTCCAACATTCGGGAATGCCGTTCTCCGCGTAGAGCCGGAGTCTCGGGTCACGAGGTCCTCGACGCGCGTCGACGATGTCGACGAGAAGAAGAGCGTCGTCCGGACGATTGTTGCGGAAGCGATAGAAGTCCGGGCGATAACGCAAGAGCATCAAGTCCGGAGAGAGTACCGAGTCGGGAGCAATTGCGAGCATCTGCTGCGTCGCAACAATCGCCGCACCGGGCGGCAAAGATCGATAGAACAGCGTCGCGAGCGCCGCAAGCGTTCCTTTGTGTTGATTCGTGACGTGTGGCATCTCGACGATCTCCCCGGCAACGAGCTCGATCCAGTCGCCGGGCGTAAGAATTCCATGCCGAGCCATCGCTTCGTACTCGGCTATGTTGAACCGGCGAACCATACCGCTCTATCACGCGGCGCGTGTAGATGGCAAGGGGCCGGTTATGGACGTTTCAGGAATCGTACGTAAAAGGCGATGAAGAGCAGGACGATTCCTACATTGACTGCTAGCCGTTCCCAGGCCCTGTGTCGAAGGAACAGGACGTCTACGGCGACGATAACCGCCACCAGCAGAACGACAAAAAGCACCGTGACCGCTCTCATCTCACTACCTTTCCCTCGCATGCGTGGTGCGCGTTGAGAAATGCTCGTCCCTTGCCTACACGGTCCGCTCTGCGGAACGCGTCCCAGAACGACTCCGCGCGCGCCGTCACGAGCGAGAGATCGGTATGATAGACCGGCCAGGTACCTATGCGCGCTACGGGAAAGCGCGAGAGCCATGCGCAGAGATCCGCATTGCGCCGGAGCCGGTTGTCTTCGACGGAGATATAGTAACGAGCACCCTTCTTGATCGCGCTCTCCTCGTCGAAGGGCGTCCATAGCTCCGGATCCTCTTCCCAGCCGAAGCGATCGATGTAATAAAGCACGTCTGGACCGTAATGTCCCATGACGACGAGCGTGTTTGCCGGCAGCGAGCGCGAGGCGAGGACTGCGTCTCCGTACGCGACGCGATCGTACTGATAGTAATGCGCGACGGCGCCGTGCCCCTGAAGCAACACAGCGAGCGCGAGCGCAGTTGCAAGAGTCGGCGCGATCCACTGCGTCTTCAACTCGGCAAGGAGCGCGATGGCGCCACCGGTGACAAGTGCCGCGAGCGGCACGAGTGGAAAGAGATAATAGTCCACGCGCTCGACGGTGACGACAACGAATGCGTAGAGCAGACCGCCGGCGAGCCAGCCCCACACGAGCAGTGCGCTGCGCGGCCTTGTCCACGGAATCGCGATGCACGCAGCGACAGATACGGCAAAACCTGCAGTACCCAGCATCGTCACGCGCAGCAAACCCAAGGTCCCGAAGAAGAGATCGACCTTGTGTCCGAAGCCGTGGATCGATGAAAACGCCCCAACGAGCGCAGGGAAGACGTGCAGCTTCGCTATGCCGCTCGCCCAATGCCACTCGGCATGTTGCGCGACCTGACGATCGTAGAGCCAAAGAATGACGAGTGGAATGAACAACAGAACTGCGTACGCCGTCGGTCGCGTGCGCATTCCTGCGCGAAGACGCTCCCACATCATGCCGCAGAGCGGCACGAGCGCGAGAATCGCGACCGGTTTCGCGAGATACGCAAGCGTCAGCAGGCCCGCGGAACGCGCGAGCGGGCGCGGCGCCAAGCGCTCGTCCTCGGAAAGGAATGCGAAGCACGCGTACAGTGATGCCGTCAAAAAAAAGACCATGACGACGTCCGGAGTGAAGGTTCTGCCGTAGTAGACGCTTCCGGGGAAAACCGCAAAGAATGCCGCCGCTGTAAGGCCGGCGATCGCGCTTCCATAGAGTCGTCGCGTAAACAATCCGACGACGAGCACCGTTCCCAACGAGAAAAGAATCGCGAGAAGCCGCCCGATGACTTCGTGCACGCCGACGACCTTGTACGCCATCGCGGCCAAGAACGGCAGAATTTGCAGCTCTAGCTCGACGTAGTTGGGAGGCGGACCGTCGTAGTCGGTCTGCGGATAGAGAATATTCTCGTTGCGCTGCGCGAAGTTGCGCGCGATGGATGCGGTGTCACCCTGTCGCCAGTTCGGATGGTCAAGTAGCGGATCGTGCACGTGCTGCAATCGCAACGCGAGTGCGACGAGAAGAACGCACAGCATGACGTACGGAAACGCCTTGGCCGCATTAGGCAACGTGGCGGAACGTCCAGTATTTATTCAGGAAGAAGTTGACGAGGATGCCGGCGAGCGTTGCCACGAGCCAGAGCTTGTGGCCGTGCCCGAGAAACGGCGCGCAGCCGTAGGAGACGCCGAGGCCGACCGCCCAGGCAATCGTCGAGACGGTGAGAAACTGCGCTCCTTCGCGAAGCGCGTGTCCGGTCGAACGAAACGTCCATATGCGATTGAGATAGTAGTTGGAAACGCCGCCTGAAAAGAATCCGATCGTATAGAGCGCGTCGTAGTGAAGGGGCTGCGCATGGTGCGGATCGAATCGCTGCAGCACGGTGAAAACGACGAGGTTGATGACGAGTCCGGAAGCGCCGACGACCGAGAATTTGAGAAACTGACGGACTCCGCGGCCGCGTCCGAGCGATGCGATCACGTCACGCAACCCAATACCAGTTCGCGAAGAGAACGGTAAAGAGGCCCAGGAGCGGAAGCGAGAACGCGACGATCGTGCTGTTCACCCACGGCCGCTCACCCCAACGCGAGAGAATCGCGAACATCGGAAAGAGCACGAGAGCAAAGCGCGGCATCGACATGAGACTCGACGTGCACAACGGCGCTAAGATCGAGAGTGCCATATACGCGATGTACGAGGGCCGCAGCCGCCGCCAACCGACAGCCAAAACGACGATCATGAGTGTCGTGAACGCAAGATCGAGCGACTGAATCGCAGTAACTTGACCGGTCGGCGTGTGCAGGAGCCTGTGGAAGGCGCTCACGATACTGACCCACGGCATCGCTGCAGCGCGCCCCCAATGCGATTGCACATGCGAAAAATAGAGTGGATCGCCGCGCAGCACCCATAAATACGCCATGTAAAGCATGAGGCCGAAGGGGATGAGCAGTCCGGCCGCCGCTTCACGCCAGCCGCTCACCGGCCGCGCTCGGTATCGCACGAACCACTCGATCGCAAACGGTACGACGAGCAACAGTCCCTCCGATCGCGTGAGCGCGGCAAAGAATCCGAAGATGCCTGCGACGAGCCAGCGCTGCGACCGCATGTAATAAAATGATGCGACCGTGAGGAAGAAGAAGAGTGACTCAGTATAGACGGCGGAAAAATAAACCGCCGTTGGAAAGATCGAGACGTAAAAGATCGCGCGTCGCGCGACCGTGCGATCGTACTCGTGCTCGAGCAGCTTATAAAGATAGAGCAATCCGAAGAAGAACGCGGCGTTCGATATGAGCAAGCCCGCGATGAGATCGTCTTGCGCAAAATGTCCGATGAGCCGGATCAAGAGAGGATAGAGCGGGAAAAATGCCGGTTCGATGCCGTGGTAGCCCTGCGCCGCGATGGTGAGGTAGTGCACGGCGTCCCAGCGTCCCCACACCGCAAGGAGGAGATGGCGCGACTCTTGGATATGCGGCCCCGGGCGTTGGCCGATGATAACGGCTGCAAGCTCCGCGATAACGATGATCGCACCGCGCGTCAAGACAAAGTCAACGAGCACTTCGCGGACGGTTTGATTGAATCGCGCCGCGATGAGAACCTTCCCGACGCAGAAGAGTCCAACAGCGACGGCGAAGTACCGCGAGCCGCTTCCGATCACGGGCGTGAGGGCGAAGGTGAGCCAGAGCAGCCAGAACGGCAGCCACGTCAGAGCGTCGTACTGTAAGCTGCGCGCGAAACGTACGCCGGCTCGCCGCGAGAAATACTGTCCGTAAGCCTGCCAAGCCGCGTATGCGACGACGGCGCCGAAGAGCACGCAGAAAACGAGAGCAGCGTCGTCGAGCGCGCCCACGCGCACGGGAACGACGACGGCTTCCCAAAAGAAGAAGCCGAGCGTTGCGCCGGCGAGCAAAACGACGGCCGCAGAGATCGGGACGAAGGCAAAAACGCGCGAACGAATCTCAGCAGACACGGGCGCTCCTTCACTTAAGAGGAAAAGGGTCGCTTCCCTTGTAGCAGGGGCAGTGATGATCAACTCGCTCGACTTCGTGAAGGTCACCGAGAGCGCGGCGATTGCGGCGTCGCGTTGGATGGGCCGAGGCGAGCGAAACATCGCCGACGGTGCGGCGGTGACGCAGATGCGCGATCGGCTCAATGACATGAGCATCACCGCGCGCATCGTCATCGGGGAAGGCGAGCGCGACGAAGCGCCGATGCTCTATATCGGTGAGGAGCTTGGCCGCGGCGGGTACGAAGTGGACATCGCGGTCGATCCGATCGAAGGAACGAATCTCGTCGCAAACGGTCTTCCGAACTCGATCGCGGTTCTGGCAGTGGCCGACCGCGGCGCGCTGTTGCACGCGCCCGATTCCTACATGACAAAGCTCGCGGTCGGTCCGCGAGCGGCGTCGCACGTCGATCTGGACGCGCCAGTGCCCGAGAATCTGAAGGCCGTCTCGGGCGCTCTCGACAAACCCATTGATGAAATCTGCGTCGTGATTTTGGACAGGCCGCGCCATAAAGACCTCATTGCGGAAGTTCGCGCGGCGGGAGCACGCATTCG
>JASHPC010000102.1 GCA_030038335.1 Vulcanimicrobiota bacterium | reverse complement strand
TTCGAGCCGGGAGAGTGCGGAGCGGTACTCCGCATCGAGACGCAGAACCTCGTCGACCACCGACGGATCGAGGCCGCGACGGGAGAGTGACCGTCGCACGCGATCGGGATCGCGGCGTATGACGACGATATCGAGCATGACAAAGGGTTTCGACGCGAACCGTTTGCTCCCGCCGAATGAGGCGCTGGAGCGCTATTTTGCGTGCGTGACGCTTCCCGCTCCTCAAACGGAGCGTGTATCGCTCGACGCCGCTCGGACACGCGTGCTCGCCTCGGAAATAGTTGCAGACGGCGCGTATCCGAGCGCTGCGCGTTCCTCGATGGACGGATTCGCCGTTCGCGCGGGATCGCAGTCGAGAACGTTTCGCATCGTTGGTGACGTCGCAATCGCCACGGTTCCAACACGCGGCATCGGCGACGGCGAAGCGATGCGAATACCGACTGGCGGAGTGTTGCCAGAAGGCGCTGATGCCGTCGTTCCCGTGGAAGATGCGACGCTAAACGGCGAAAAGATCGTCGTTTCGAGTCACGTCGCTGCCGGAAACGCCGTCGTGCAGCGGGGTAGCGACATGCGCGCGGGCGAGAGTATCTTGAGCGCTGGGCGTCGCATCGGGTCGCCGGAGCTCGCAGTCTTGGCGACGCTCGGCGTCGTCGACGTCCCCGTCTATCGTCGTCCGCTCGTGGCGGTGATTTCGAGCGGAGACGAGCTCGTCGCACCATCGGAGCCGCTGCCCGTAGGACGCGTGCGAGACTCCAATCGCTACGCAGTCGCCGCCTCGCTCGAAGCGCTTGGGGCTCGCGTACGGCATTTGCCCATCGTCCGCGACGTAGCGGAGGCGCTCGAGCACGCGTTGCGCGAAGCGCTCGATGAATGCGACGCGGCCGTCATCAGCGGCGGATCGTCGGTCGGAGCACACGACTTTACGCCTATCGCCGTCGCGTCGCTCGGCTCGCCGGGCGTCGTCGTGCACGGTCTGCGCGTGCGCCCGGGAAAGCCGACGATGCTCGCGGCAATCGGGACCAAACCTGTCGTCGGATTGCCCGGGAACCCTCTCTCTTCGTTGATGATGCTCGAAGGAGTCGCCGTCGGGATCTTCGAGCGCTTGACGGGCGCGCCGGCAGCGCGCGAGGAGACCGCGGCCATGCTCTCCGAGCCGATCGACGTGCCCGTGGCGTGGACGTGGTTCGCTCCCGTCACGCTTTCCGGTAGCAGCGCCACGCCCGTACCGATGCGCTCGTCGTCGACGAGCGCTGCTGCGCGCGCGAGCGGATACGTGGTTGCCGATGCTCCGCTCGCGGCCGGGAGCGCGGTGTGCGTTCGACGCTTTCTCTGCGGTGGACTTCGATGATGCGCGCAACGCGCGTGATCGAAGCGCTTCCGGCGAACACGCCGTTCGTCGGTCCTGAGCGTCTCATGCGAGAGACGGGCCGGAGCGAACTCGTGCGGCTAGGCGCGAACGAAAGTCCCTTTGGTCCGTCGCCGCGAGCGATTGCGGCAATGACATCCGAACTGGAGCGACTCGCATGGTACGGCGACCCGGACTCATACGCGCTTCGCGAAGCGCTCGCCGCGCGTCACGCTTGCGGCGTCGAGCAGATTCTCGTTGCGTCGGGTATCGACGACGTGATGGGCCTTTGCGTGCGAGCCTTCGTCGAAATCGGCGGCATCGCCGTTGCGACTCGTGGCACATACCCCACCTTTGCATATCACGTTGCCGGCTATGGCGGCCGCCTCGAAACGGTGCCGTATACAAATGAAGGCGCGGCGGACCTCGAGGCGCTCTCCGCCCTCGCGCACCGGACGCGGGCGTCGGTCGTCTACCTGGCGAATCCCGACAATCCCAGCGGCGCCTTCATCGATCGCGATCGCATCGCGGCCTTCTACGAGTCGCTTCCGGACGAGTCGCTGCTGCTGCTCGACGAAGCGTACGCAGATTTCGCCGACCCGGGGCAACTCTTGGAGCCGCGTTTCGAAGAGCGGCTCGTGCGCGCGCGAACGTTCTCCAAGGCATATGGCCTGGCTGGGGCTCGAATCGGATACGCGCTCACGACGCAACACAATGCGGAGCTCTTCGAACGCGTGCGGCTCCAATACGGCGTTAACCGGAACGCGCAGATCGGAGCGCTCGCAGCGCTTGGCGACGAAGATCACCTCGCCTGGGTGATTTCGGAGACTGCATCGGCCCGTGCCTCGTATGAAGCGCTCGCGCACGAGCTCGGAACGGCGGTACTTCCGTCGCGCACGAACTTCGTCTGCATCGACATGGGCAATGCTGCGCAAGCGACGTGGGTCATGAACGAGCTTCTCGAACGCGGCGTCTGGATTCGCAAGCCGGGCGCGCCGCCGCTGGACCGTTACATTCGCGTGAGCGCCGGAACGGCAGAGATGCGCGAAGCATTCGCCGCCGCGTTGCGCGACGTGCTCGCAACGCGCCGAAGCGTGGCGACGCCATGAGATACGCCTTCGTTAGCGACGTGCACGGCAATCTCGAGTCACTCGAGCGCGCATTCGAACACATCGCCGCGGACGACGCGCTCGTCTCGCTCGGCGACACGGTGGGCTATGGCGCGAATCCCAACGAGTGCCTTGCGCTGATTCGCTCGCGCGTGCGGCACGCGGTGCTCGGCAATCACGACCTCGCCGCCATCGAAGGCTTTGGAATCGAGTACTTCAACGACTTCGCCGCGACTGCGATCCGATGGACGCAAGGAGCGATCGACGCCGCAGGCCGCGATTGGCTGAACGCGCTCGGCTACGAGCTGCGCTTTCCGGAGTTCCTCCTAGTGCACGGCGCTCCGGTGCGATACTTCGACTACATTCTCGACAAGCGGCGCGCCGCCGACGCATTCGCGGCGACCGACGCGAAACTTATCTTCGTCGGTCACACGCACGTCGCGCAACACTGGGTGAAGGAGAAGGACGGAAGCATCGGACACGGTCACGCGCAACAGGGCGGCGAGTTGACGCTCGATCCGGAGAAGCGTTACATCATTGACGTCGGCAGCGTCGGACAGCCGCGCGACGCGAACCCGAAAGCGTGCTTCGTCTTCTATGAATCCGAGAAGCGACGCGTCCAATGGGTGCGATACGAGTACCCCATCGAAACGGTGCAGCGAAAAATTCTCGAGGCGGGGCTGCCCGCATATCTCGCGGAGCGCCTAGAGGCGGGGCGATGAGCGAAGCGCAGGGCGTTCCTATCGACGACGGCTACTGCTTTGCTTGTGGTCCCGAAAACCCGGTCGGGATGCACGTGCACTTCGAAAACCTCGGCAAGGGCGGCGTGCGGGCGGAGACGATGCTGTCGCCGCACTTTCAAGGATGGCGGGGCATCGCGCATGGGGGCATTGCGATCTCGTTGCTCGATGAAGCCATGGCGCATGCTGCCGGATACGCTGGCTACCGCGGCGTCACCGCTTCGATGAACGTGCGATTTCGAAAGCCGGTTCTCATCGGACGTCCTCTCGTCGTGAGTGGACGCGTTACGTGGCAGCGCGGAAACGTGCTCGGCGTGGAAGCCGACGTGCATGACGAAAACGGCACGCTGCTCCTCCACGGTGACGGTCATTTCGTTTCGCGCGGGTCCGTGCGAGACGCGTTCGATCGCCGGAACCCGGACGCGTAACGATGCCGAAGATGAAGCAGCTACGCGCGAAAGCAGCCGAAGCGACTCGCGCGCATCGGTCGCCGACGCTCGAAAACCGGCGCGCACGTCATGAGTACGAGATTTTGGAGTCGTTGGAAGCCGGAATCGCGCTCAGTGGTACGGAGGTAAAATCCGTGCGCGATGGCGGCGCCTCGATCTCGGAAGCGTACGTCCGGTTTCGCGAGCGCGAAGCCTGGCTCGTCGGCATGCACGTGCCGCCGTACAAACAAGGCAGTTTTTCCAACGTCGATCCCGGACGCGCGCGAAAGCTGCTGCTCCACCGCGAACAGATCGAAAGTCTGCGCTCTCGTGTGCAAGAAAAAGGCTTGACCGTCGTGCCACTGCGCCTGTACTTCACGCGTGGCGTAGCAAAGGTGCAGATCGGTCTAGCGCGTGGAAAGAAGCTTTGGGACAAGCGTGCCGACGTCGCGAAGCGCGACGTCGAACGCGAGATCGCTCGCCACGCGCGCTGAAGTCGCATGAGAGGAACGCATCCCGAGCGCGCGATCGAGCAGCTGGTGCTGCAAAGTGAGGCATTGCGTTCTGGCGAACGGGTTGTCGTCGCATGCAGCGGCGGCCCCGACTCCGTCGCGCTGGCAGCGTTGCTCGGCGCGCTCCGCACGAAACTCGATCTCGATCTCTCGCTCGCGTACGTCAACCACGGAACGCGCGATTCGGCATGGCAGGACGAGTGCGTGGCCATGCGTGTTGCAGCGAACTTGCGTGCCCCGCTCGACGCGTTCGATGCAGTCGTCGAGCGGAAAGAGGCGAGCGAAGGGGTGTTGCGCGACGCCCGATACGCAATCTTAACGGAGGTTGCTCGGCGCCGCAATGCAAGCGCCGTCGCCGTCGCGCATCATGCAGAGGACCAGACCGAGACCGTTCTTCTCGCACTTTTTCGCGGAACTGGGCCGGACGGGCTTTCAGGCATGCCGCTACGTCGTGCGCTCGGTCCCGGAATCGATCTCGTTCGTCCTCTCTTGCGCGTCGCCGCGGAGGATTTGCGGTATTACTGCCACGTGAGCGGCTTGCCGTACGCGATCGATCCCACCAACGAGCGCCGAGCGCTGCGCAGAAACGCAGTGCGTTCCGCGCTGGAAGGCTTGCGGCCGGACTTCCCCGGTCTGGACGAAGCCGTCGCTCGAGCCGCCGAGCTCGTGGCGAGCGAGCGCAGTGGCTCCGCGCGGGCCGGGCTGAGAAAGAAGGTTCGAGAGCTTCTCCGCGAGGAGGCGAGCCTCTCGAATGTCGACTTCTCTCACGTAGAAATTGCGGTACGGGCGATGGAATCGGGCGGAACCGGCCGATTCCTTATGAAGAAGGGCGTGACCCTGCGCGTGGAGGCTGGTCACAGAAAGGACAGATGAAGGTTCTCGAGACCTACGAAGGGACAATCCAACGCGAGTTGTACTCGGCCGACGCGATCGCTGGCGCGATCGAGCGCCTTGCCTGTGAAATTGCTGCGGATTTTCGCGGGCAACCGCTCCTGCTGCTGGGAGTGTTGAAGGGTGCGCTCTATGTCGTCACCGATCTCGCGAGGGCGATCGCGTGCGTCGAGAACGGCCCGAGCGAAGTCGTCGTCGACTATCTCTGCGTCTCCAGCTACGGCAACGAGACGCGATCGAGCGGTGAGGTACGGTTGCTCAAGGATACAACGGAGACCGTAACCGGGCGAAACGTCGTTCTCGTCGAGGATATCGTCGACAACGGCTTGACGCTCGAGTATCTCAACGCACTGATGGCGGAGCGCAAGCCGGCAACGCTGCGCTCGTGCGTTCTCTTCGACAAGCCCTATCACCGGCGCGTCGACGTCCCGCTCGGCTACGTTGGGCTGCAGTGCCCCGACGAGTTCGTCGTAGGTTACGGCTTGGACTACCAGGAAGTCTTCCGCAATCTGCCCTATCTGGCACAGTTGCAGCCGTGGGTCTTTCAATCTGAGTAAGCATTCGTGAGCAAACATCTTCGGTCAGTACTTCTCATCATCGCGGTCTTCGTGCTCGTGTTCGTGGTGGTTTCTCACCTCGTTGAGACGCAGGACGACAACGCGCATCTCGACTACGGCGCCTTCTATCAGCGATTAGAGGCGGGCCAAGTCCAATCTTTCCATGCCGTTGGAACGCAAGCGAACGGCTCGCTGTCGAACGGAACGAAGTACATCGTTTCGATACCCAATACCGACAGTGCGTTCGTGCAGGACGTGATGAAGCACGTCAAAAGCGGAGCCGTCAGCTTCGAGCAGCCGCCGAATACGGGTATCTTATCGATGCTGTTCGGTTTGGCGCCGATCTTGCTGATGGCACTTTTGTTCCTCTTTCTCTTCAGACAAGCCCAATCGGGTGGAAGCCAGGCGCTTTCGTTCGGACGATCGCGCGCGAAGATGCTTTCGGAGAATCGGCCAAAGGTCACGTTTGCCGACGTTGCCGGCGTCGAAGAGGCAAAAGAAGAGCTCGCCGAGATCGTCGACTTTCTCAAATATCCCAAGAAGTACCAGGCGCTGGGCGCGCGCATTCCCAAGGGCGTTCTTCTCCTCGGTCCACCGGGCGCCGGAAAGACGCTGCTCGCTCGCGCGATCGCCGGTGAAGCCGGCGTGCCGTTCCTCTCTATCTCCGGTTCAGATTTCGTCGAGATGTTTGTCGGCGTTGGCGCGTCGCGCGTCCGCGATCTCTTCGATCAGGCGAAGAAATCCGCGCCGTGCATCGTCTTCATCGACGAGATCGACGCCGTTGGGCGCCAACGCGGCGCCGGGCTCGGAGGCGGCCACGACGAGCGCGAGCAGACGCTCAATCAGTTGCTC
>JASHPC010000012.1 GCA_030038335.1 Vulcanimicrobiota bacterium | reverse complement strand
GCCAGGCGCGACGGATCGATTCGCTTACCGCCGAGCATCACGAGCAGCGGCTCTTGTTCCATGAGCGACATATTCACCGTCGGATCTCCGGAGAACGCGGCGACGTCCGCAAGTTTGCCGGGCGCCAACGTACCACGGTCTGTAACGCCGATGAGATCTGCCGCCGCGCTCGTCGCCGAACGCAACACGTCGATGGGTCGCATGCCGAAGCGCGCCATCATCGCAAAGTCGCGATTGTTCTGCGCGTGCGGAAAGACGCCGGCGTCGGTTCCGTACGAGAACTTCACGCGTGACGCAACGGCGCGCTGCATACCGGCGTCGCGCACCTGCTTCGCGTACTCGGCCTTCTGAATCGACTGCGCAGGAATGTGATTTGGATTTCCGGGCTGCAAGATCGAGTCGAGCGCCCAGAGCGTCGGCGTCAGGTAGGTCCCGCGCTCTTCCATTCTCGAGAGCGTCTCCGTCTCGACCCCCGTGCCGTGCTCGACGGAGTGAACGCCGCCCTCGACGGCCATCGAGATTCCTTTGTCACCGTGCACGTGCGCTGCGACCTTGCGCTCGAACTTCGTCGACTCGTCCACGACCGCTTGAATCTCGTCGAGATTCATCTGTGGAATGTCCCAGACGTCTCCGTACGAGAGCACGCCACCGGTCGCGAGAATTTTGATGTGATCGACGTGATTCTTCACGTGCTCGCGCACGAGCTCACGAAAACCGTACGGGCCGTACGAGATCGCGCCCATACGCACGCTCGGGTCCTCAACGACCCAATCCGGCGTATCATTGGAATCGCCGTGTCCACCCGTGATCGAGAGCGCTTGCCCAGCGGCGAAGACGCGAGGGCCGACGATGAAACCGTTCGCAATCGCGTTGCGCAACGCGAGGTCGATTCCCGCGCCACCGCCGACGTCACGGATCGTCGTGAAGCCGTTTCGCAGCATGACTTGCGCGTTGCGGATGCTGTAGAGCGCAGCTTCCGGAACGTTGTCTGCCACGCGCTCTTGTCCGAACATTCCCACCATGTAGATCGACGGAACGACAAACGACGCGATGTGCGTATGACAGTCGATGAGCCCCGGCATGAGCGTCGCATCGCCGAGATCGACGACCTGCGCGTCGCTGCCAGAGTCACCCGCCATCATCGAGACGACGCTGTCGCCTTTCACGACGAGAACTCCCGGCGTGTGTAGTTGGTGCCCGTCGAAGAGTCGCGCCGCGCGCAGCAGCGTCACGCTTTCCGCCGCGCGTAGCCGGATCGGCAGCAGAAGCGCGAGCCCAGCGGCAGCGGCGCCCGCGAGAAACGAGCGCCGGCCGAAATATGCCTCCGCCTCGCGGAAGACGCGGCCGGAGTACGGTGCGTGAGGGCAGCGGCAATCGAATGTCATGATTCACTCCTTCGTGAAAGCGCGAAATCGATCAGGCGCCCGACGAGCGCTTCGTACGTGATGCCCGCGGCCTTGCACGCGTCGGGGAAGAGGCTGACCGGCGTCAGCCCGGGCAGCGTATTGATCTCGAGAATGTAGGGGCGGCCGTCTTCGCTGACGATGAAGTCGACGCGCGAGTAGTCGCGCAAACCCAAAAGCCGGTGCGCCGAGAGGCCGAGCGTCTGCACTCGCGCAGTGAGATCGTCGTCGATTGCGGCCGGCGCGATGTGCGTGCTCCCGCCTGGTTCGTATTTTGCGTTGTACGAGTAGAAGCCGTCGACGTTCGCGATGATCTCGACGACGGGCAATGCCTCTTCGCCGAGAATCGCGCATGCGAACTCACGCCCTTTCACGTACTCTTCCGCGAGCACTTCAGAGTACGTCTTCGACGCTCCCAGCACCGCGCTCGTCCACTGCTCGTGGGTGCGTACGATCTGCACGCCGACCGAGGAACCTTCGAAACGCGGTTTTACGACGAGCGGAAGATCGAGCGAGCCGGGAAGAAGCGGCAGCGTTCCGCCATCGAGATCGAAGAGATCCCAAACCGGCGTCGGAAGCCCCTCGGCTGCAAGCAGTTTCTTCGTCACGTGCTTGTCCATCGCAATTGCCGAGCCTTCGATCGTGCTGCCGGTGAACGGAATACCAAGGTGCGCGAGAAGGCCCTGAATCTGGCCGTCTTCGCCGGCGGTGCCGTGCAGCGCATTGAACACGGCATCCGGCGCAATCGTTCGTATCGCGTCGACGAAGTGCCGGTCGTAGTCGAGTGAGTGGGCTTCGTAGCCGAGCTCTTCGAGCGCGCGCTTCGCGAGCGTTCCCGATCGAATCGAGATCTCGCGCTCCGAGCCCGGACCTCCGAGAACGACGGCGATGCGCGCTTTACGCTTCGACGCCGCTTTAGGCATCGATGAACACGCCGACGAGGTGCACTTCCAGCTCCAAATCCACTCCGAACTCTTTCGAAACCGCGCGCCGGACGCGCGCGAGCAAGGTTGCAACGTCCTTGGCAGTCGCGTTGCCGAGGTTGTTCACGAAGTTCGCGTGCAAGGTCGATACCTCCGCGCCCCCTTCGCGCCATCCCTTTGCTCCGGCCGCTTCGATGAGCCGCGCCGCCTTGTCGCCTGGAGGATTGCGGAAACACGACCCCGCGTTCGGGCGCGCGATCGGCTGCGTTTCCTTGCGACGTACGAGGCGACCGTGCATCTCCGAGCGCATTGCCGCAGGGTCGGCGCGCTCGAAGACGAGCGAGACGCGCGAGACGACGGCGTCGCGCGCGAGGGACGTATGGCGATAGTAGTACTGCAGCGTCACCGCGTGTGGTTCCGGCTTCGAGGGCGACTGCACCCACACGTCGCGCACGAAGTCGCCGATCTCGCGGTCGGTTCCGGCGTTCATGCGAAGCGATCCGCCGACCGTTCCCGGGATCCCCGAGAGCGACGCAATCGCCTTCGCGCCTGCGGATGCCGCCTTTGCCGTGAGCGCCGCCATTCCGGCAGAGGCACCGGCCTCGGCGACGACGCTCTCGCCTTCGATGTGAACGCGAACGTTCGTGAAGTTACCACCGAGCCGCACGACGACGCCCCGAATGCCGCCGTCTCCGATGAGAACGTTGCTTCCGCTGCCGAGAACGAACCATGGCAGGCGGCGCTTGAAGCACCAGCGCATCACGTCTGCCAGCTCGTCCTCGCTCGTGACGTTGATCAACGCATCGGCTGGACCGCCGATGCGCCAAGACGTGAACTGCGCGAGAGGCTCGTCAAAGAGCGCGCGCTCTCCCGCAATCTGCGTGAGCGCATCGCGGTCGCGCTCGTCGAGCAGAGGCCGTAGCGCTTGAGCCGTCGTCAAGCTCATGCGGGCTTTTGCAACTGCACGCGACGCGCGAGCTTCGCGGCAACGTCGGTGATGTTGCCCGCCCCCAGCATGAGCACGAGCGCCCCGGCGGGCGCATCCGAAGCGATGCGGCTCTCCAAGTCGTCGACGGCCGCAACGCATTGCACGTCGCCTCCAAGTGCCGCCAATGGCTCGCCGATCGAGGCAGAGGTAACACCCGGCATCGGCGGTTCCGAAGCCGCATAGATGGGCGCCAAATAGACGCGATCCGCGCCTCGGAGCGCGTCTGCAAACTCCTTCGCGAGGTACGCCGTCCGTGAGTAGCGATGCGGCTGAAACGCGACGATCAACGGACCGCGATGATAGGCGCGAGCCGTTGCAATCGTCTCTCGAATCGCGGTGGGATGATGCGCGTAGTCGTCGACGACGATCATGCGCCGGTCCGCGCAAAGAACGTCGAAACGGCGCCTGACGCCGCGAAAGCCGCGTAGAGCGTCGGCAATACGCGCGAAAGGAATCTCGAGATGGCGACCGACCGCGACTGCAGCGAGCGCATTGCGCACGTTCATCGCGCCGGGAACTCCAAGCTCGACGCTTCCGATGCAGACGCCGCCCGCGATGACGTCGAACGCGGCGCTTAGTCCCTGCGGCCGGATATTCGTCGCGCGCAGCGCCGCCTGCGCGTTGAGTCCGACGCCGACGACCGGAGCCTGGAATCGGCGGGTGAGCAACGATGCCGCGTGTGGCTCGTCGATGCCGACGACGGCGAGGCCTCCGGCCGGCAGATGCGCGAGAAACTCCGCAAACTTGTCGACGAGATGCGGAAGCTCGTCGTCGCTTGCGAGGTGATCGTTCTCAATGTTGGTGACGACGCC
>JASHPC010000101.1 GCA_030038335.1 Vulcanimicrobiota bacterium | reverse complement strand
TTTCGACTGCAGACGACGCGCCGTGTGCGACGCATCTTCCGTTCCTCGTCGACGGTGACGCTACGAGCATGACGCTGCGAGCGCACATGGCTCGAGCGAACGGACAATGGCGCCATCTCACCGAGCGGGAGTCGCTGGTCATCTTCCTCGGCCCGCATGCGTACGTTTCGCCACGTTGGTACGAAACGCGAGACAACGTGCCCACCTGGGATTACATGGCCGTGCACGCCTATGGGCGCGCGCGCATCGTTGACACTCCTGCGGGCGTGCTCGACATTCTCGAACGCCTCAGCGCGCTGTACGAGGCGGGCACGAAGGATCCTTGGCGCATGGACGATCTCAACCCCACAAAGCGCGAGGGATTCATTCGCGCGATCGTTGCGTTCGAGATTCCGGTATCACGCGTCGAAGCGAGCTACAAGCTTTCGCAAAATCGTTCCATCACGGAGCGCCGGCGCGTCGCCGCGGAACTGCTGCGAGGGGGCTTCACCTCGATCGCGCAGGCGATCGAGCGGAGTTAAGCGCCTTCCGCGATTGCCGCCGCGGGAAACGTCGGCCTCGACGCGTCGATGAGCTGCTCCACCCACGGTTCCTGTTCGTGCGTGTATGCCGCCGCATCGGCGAGGAATCGCGCGACGCGCTGCGCTGCAGCGTTATTGATGACGTCGAGCGCTTCGAATGCCGGCGCGAAGTAGTAGCCGGCGAGCTGCGCGCGGACGGCCATGCGGGACATGGCGATGTCGTGCACGATGACGTTCGAGTAGTCGTATTCGGAAATGGCGGCGATCATGTTGTAGATCGCGAGAGCGTGGCGCATCGTATCGAGGCTGCCGTGGACGAGATCGCGCTTGACCTCGTCTCGAACCTTGTGGATGTCCCCGCCGTTTGCAAGAAACAGGTCGTCGAGCCATTCCGCAGGCTCGCGCACGTCGCGGCTCTCGAGGAAGTCGTGCGTAAAACGAAGACGTTCGAAATGCGCGGCTGTGTCGGTCTTGCTTTGAGCCGCGTCGTGAGCTGCTCCGATTGACGCTAGTGCGTCCTCGCGCACCGCCGTGAGCTCCGCTCGCGCTTGTGCGCGAACGGCTGCAACGTCCCCAGTTGCGGTGCTTGCCGCCGCTGTCGCGAGCACCGCGACGAGTAAACCGAGCGCCGCGATCGCAAACGAAGCAAACGCCGCAAGAATCGCGGCAAACGAGACGACGGCGATATCGACGGGATGGAGTTTCATGCGCAGGTAGAGAGCGGCGAGCACGAGGATGACGATCGCGACGGCAACGCCGACTGCGCCAAGGGTGAGCCACGCCGTTGCATGGCTCAGGGTATACGACTTTCTCGCTGTAGTCATAGGAGACGACTCGGAGGGGCCGTATTGGGCGCGTGCGGGGGCGAGTCCCCTGCAATCAGAGGGTCGTCCCGTGCGAATTAGGCCAGAAGTCACGCATTACGCCTCGGTGCTCGCGCTCAGTCTCCTCGGCGCGACACTTGTGGCATCTGCGTACGCGCACGTTCACGGCGAGATCGTCGCCGTCGAGCAAGCGCAGGGGTATGTCGACCCAACTCTGGAGACGGGGATCGCGCTCGGCTTTATCGTGATGCTCGTCGCCGCCGGGGCGCTCGCCGTTGCGGCAGCCTGGTCCGCGGTCAAGCTCCTTCGCGCGATCAAGGCCAAGAAGTCCTAGTGCCGGGCAGCCGCGAAACAGGCAGCATGGTCGTCTACGAGTTCGGCGCGTTCCGGCTCGATGCGGAGCGCCTATTACTCTATCTCAATGGTGCGCCCGTCGCCCTCGGCCCGAGGGTAGTAGAGACCCTGCTCGCGCTCGTCGAGCGAGCCGGCGAGATCGTTTCGAAGCGCGAGCTTCTCGAGCGCGTCTGGCCGAGCGGTTACATTGAGGAGTCGAACCTGACGCAGAACGTCTACGTGCTGCGAAAACTTCTGCGTCAGCATGGATGTGACGGCGCGATCGAAACGCTTGCGCGTCGCGGCTATCGATTTACGGCTTCCGTGCGCAAGCGTGAAGGATCCGAGACTCCAACCATGCAGCGACCGCGCTGGCGCGTCGCGACACTCTCTGGAGCTGCGGCCTTGATCGCCGCGTTTGGCTTCGTCGCGTGGACGTACGGTCTTTCCCACGAGGCGCCGCGTCCAGTCATGTCGACGGAGGCGCGTCTCTACGCACTAGGCAGTTTTTATACGACGATTCGCTCGCAATATGCGCTGCAGCGCAGCGTTGCCGTCTTCACGCGTGCAATTGCTGCCAACCCGTACGGAGCGCGCGACTACGCCGCGCGCGCGGCGTCCTATGCGCTCACCGCCGACAACGGGTACGGTAACGCGGCGCGTGATCGCGCTCTTGCCGAAGCGGACATCCGGCGCTCATTAGCGCTCGATCCGAAATGCGGGCGCGCATATGGAGTGCGCGGTCTTCTCGCGCTCGACGCGCGCGACATGCGCGCTGCGGTGGGTTATCTCACGACTGCAGTCGCGTACGCGCCCAGGGACGCCGATGCGCACGAATGGTACGGCGTTGCGCTTCTGTATGAAGGAAGCACGAATGCTGCCGCCGCGCAGTTGCGGCTCTCACAGCAGCTGAACCCTCTCTCCATCGCAACGATCTCGTGGATCGCCTCGATCGCCTATCTCGAGCATCGCTACGGCGATGCGATCTCGTACGCAAACCAGGGACTCATGGTCGCGCCCTCACGCAGGAATCTCCTGATCACGCTCGGTCTCGCGCAAGAGGCTCGCGGGCAGTATGCCTCGGCGATAGAGAGCTTCTCGAAGTACGCGGGCGCGTGCGCCGGCTGTAAGGCAGAAGGTGCGGCGCTTCTCGCGTACGCATATGCCCGGCTCGGCCAGGAGCGTAAGGCGAGGTCAGAGTTGACGATCGCCCAGGACGGCATTGCTCGTCCCGCCGACCTGGCGCTGGCACTCGTCCTCACCGGAGGCGACGGAGCCGGGCTCCACGAGGTAGTGCGGAGGATGACCAGCGTGGACCGAGCCCTCCTGGCAGAGGATCCGCGCTTCACGCTCTTGCCCAGTAGCGATATGCGGGCTCTGGAGCAGGGCTAAAGGCGGGAAAATTCTTTTCGCAGGGTCTTGACGGCTCCCAATGATTGTACTATTGTACTAGTACAACATTGAACTAAGACAAAGGAGCCTTTCCATGAACACCCACTGCATCGTTGCCCGCCCCGACCTCTCGATGACGGAGCACCGCTCGCCCCTCGGCATCCTGCGCGAAGACTCGCTCTTCCAAGGCTGGGGTCCGAGGCTCTAAAGGAAGCATCGAGGCTTCCCGTGCCCGTCGTTCTCACTGTCGACTCGCGTAGCGGCGTACCGATCTACCAGCAGATCGTCGAGCAGGTAAAACGCTCGACGGCGCTGGGCGTCCTGCAGGCCGGCGAACAGCTCCCCACGGTTAAGCAGCTCGCCGTCGACCTCACGGTCAATCCGAACACGGTGGCGCGTGCGTACCGGGATCTGGAGCGCGACGGAGTCATCGAGACAGCACCCGGCCGCGGCTCGTTCGTCAGAGGCGACGGAGCTACGTCGTCAGTCAAAGCGGCCGCATCCGATGTCGCGCGTCGCTCCCTCGAAGGTCCCGTGCGCGAAGCAAAATCGATGGGCCTTTCACGCGAGGACTTGCACGCGATCGTCAGCGCGGTTCTCGACCGCTGGTTTCCGGAGGAAAGATGAATATTACGATTTCGCACTTGCGTAAACGCTACGGCGCGTTCGCCGCAGTCGACGATCTATCGGTCACGATCCCGACGGGTACGATCTTCGGACTGCTCGGCCCGAACGGCGCCGGTAAGACGACGACGTTCAAGTGCATGCTCGGCCTCGCCGCCGCGAGCGGCGGCACCGTCACCTATGACGGCAGCCCGCTCGCGCCGTCGCTCTTCGAGCGCATCGTCTACGTTCCGGAGCGCGACGTGCTCTACGATTGGATGCGCGTGAGCGAGGTCGTCGAGATGAATCGCCGCGGTTTCTCACGCTTCAAAGCGGAGCGCGCGAAGGAACTCATCGCGACCTTCGGCATCGATTCGCGCAAGCGCATGCGCTCGCTCTCGAAGGGCATGAAGACGGCCATCGCCGTCGCGAACGCGTTTGCTCGCGAGGCGGATCTGCTCATTTTAGACGAGCCGACGAGCGGCCTCGATCCGGTCAACCAGCGTCACGTGCTTAATCTCATGGTCAACGAGGCCGCGCGCGGAGCGACGGTACTGTTTTCCTCGCATCAAATCGGGCAAGTCGAGCGCGCTGCCGAGCGCATCGCGGTACTCGATCACGGCCGGCTCGCGCTCGAAGGATCGGTCGACGATCTCAAAGCCGATCGCAAGATCGTCGAGGCCATCTTCCCGAACGAGACATACTCGCTTAATGGTTTGACTGGGGATCCACGCATCGGTCGCGTCGATCGCAGCGGGCGCATCGTTCGTGTGGTCGTGCTCGACGGCGCGACAGACATAGCGCATCGCCTCGAAGCCGCCGGCGGAACCGGCGTGCGGGTCATCGACCTCAACCTCGAAGATATCTTCTTATATGCCGTGTCTCCGGCGTCCGCGAACGCGGACGTCGTGGAGGGTTTGTAATCATGTTCTACGTTGAATGGCTTCGCGTGCGAAACTGCCTTCGCATCCTTGGGATCATTCTCGCGTGCTGCTTCCTGATCGCGGTCGTCTTTCGCATCGTGGCGGCGATCGAGATGAACACCTATTACGCTTGGATCGCGCACGAGGAGCACAAACCAGGCGCTCACGTCGTGACGACGCACCTTGCGGACGGCACGACGCGGACGACGATCGACGATCGCGCCGACGACGTCCATATCGTCATCGACGACCACGGCTGGCTCCGCAAGAACATTACGATCACCGGTAACGGCATCGAGAACAGCGGCGACTCGAACGTACAGATCGGAACGCTTGGGATTCATTCGCTCCACGGATCGTCGTCAGGACACTCGGTGCAGATCGACACGAACGTGGGAATCCCAGCAGACGTGCTGCTCTTTTTCGCGTCGTGGGCTGCCGTGATTGTTGGCACCGTGCTTGCAGGCCCGCTTGCGAAGGAGAACGGCAATCACCTCGAGATCAGTTGGACGAAGCCAATCTCACGCGAGCGTCTCGCGCTCGGGCTCTTCGGCGTCGATGCGATCGGCATGCTGGCCTCGATGGCGATGACGATCCTGTGCATGCTGCTCTGCATTGCACTCTTTCAGCTGCCGATCATCACCGCGAGCGCTCAAACGCCGGCGATTCTGGTCCTGTGCGTGCTCGTCCCCTTCGCGTGGTATGACTTGCTGACCGTGTGCTCCGCGTCGCTCAAGCGTGGCCGTGGCGCCGTACTCGGACTCGGTTGGTTCGTTGCGCTCGTCCTTCCAGGCGTCGCTCTGGGGATGTCCGCGATCGACGTGCAGCCGTTTCACGCCATCGGCGTCGTGCTCGGATACCTGACGATGCTCGATCCTCTCGCATATATGCACGCGAACCTCGGTGACGCCGGTACGAGCGGTGTCGTCGGATACTCGTTCGGCTTGCTTTCGGCAGGCCCGGCAATCCGCGACGTCGCGCTCGCAGTGCTGTGCATCGTGTACTGTACTCTCTCACTCGTTCAATGGCGCCGCCTGGAGGCATGACATGGAGATTTTGGGTACGCACTTTTCGCTCTCGCTCGGCGCGTGGCGCTTGCGATTCAGCATCGCCATTGAAGACACCGACTTGCAGGTTCCTACGAAAGCGGCGACTGCGGAGCCGCAACTGCGGATCGTCTCGAGCGACAAGCACTCGCAAATCTTTCCCAACCGGCGCTAGATGCCGCGCCTAGACGACGAAGCCGTTGCGAACGGCGGGTTCGGTATACGTAAACGTCTTGTCGGAGATTTTGAAGAAGTAGAGATTCGGAACCATGGGATCGCCGAACGGGTCGAAGCTGTACGGCCCAATGAGCGTCGTGAAGCTTCCTTGGAGCTGAAGTCCCTGTAGCAGGGAATAGCGGTTGATCGCATTAGTGCGCTGTTGGGTTTGGATGATGACCTGCGCCGCGGCGTATCCGTATGCTACCTCGGCGGTAATCGAGGAGACCTCGCGCCGTAAATCAGACATCTGCTGAAAAATGCTCGGAATGCGGTCGAGCGGCGGCAGCGGAGAAAAGACGATGGCTCCGTTGAGATGCGGGCCGTACTGTGTGATCGTGTCTTGCGTGAAGAATCCGTCGCTCAGGCCGAAAAGCCCGTTGTATCCGGCAGTGAGAAGCGCCGGAACGATCGGTCCGAGCTGCGTCAGCGTTCCGCAAAGGAAGAGATAGTCCGGCGAGCGTTCGACGATGGCCCGCGCGGACGACGCCGCGTCGAAGGAGTTCGCCGGAAGAGTGACGACGTCGACGCTTCTGCGATCGGCCTTCACCTGCTGCACGAATCCGTGCGCGACATCAGGGCCGTAATCTCCGTCGAGCGTGACCGCAAGAGCGAAAGAAGAAGGCTGCTTGCGAAAGACCGTCGATGCGAAGAGCCTGCCGGCAACGTCGTCGCGGGTTGGAAGCCGGTAGACGTTGTGAAAGCCTCGTTGCGTCAGCGCATCTGCGTGCACGGTCGGTGCGATGAGCGCGAAGTTGTTGTTCGCGTACTGCGTCAGGGTCTCGATCGTTACGTCTGCGGTGAGGTTGCCGACAATACCGAGAATGCTCTGATCCGCGGCCGCGACCGACACGTTTCCAATGGAGATCGACTCGTTGTTTTGATCGTCGAGTGGACGGACGCCAAAGACGGTGGTTCCCAATGCGTTGAGGAGATTCGTCTCGTCGATCGCCGCCTTCACGCCCTGCACGACTTGCGCGCCGTACTGCCCGAGCGGGCCCGAAAGCGGAACGTTGACGGCGATCGTCAGCTGACGCGCGATTTGCGTGGGATTGAGCGGATTTTGCACCTGCGCGCCCGCGTGCGCGGTCGCTGCTGCCGCGCCGATGCCGGCGAGAAACGCGGTACGCTTCATCGCAGCGCAAAACCCGCGAGCGTCGTGAGGAGGAAGAAGACCGAGAAGGCCATATTCGCGTTGAACACGCGTTCGTTGACGGCGAAGATGTTCTCGACTCTTCGAAGTACCGAGGCTTCGTATACGGGCACGGCCACGGCGGCGGCGACTCCAACGTAGAAGAGCCACGGGGCGCCGGAGAAGACGCCTGCGGCAGCGAGCGACGCGGCGACGAGAAGATGCAACGCGATCGCAAGCGGACGCGTGCGGCTCTCCCCAAAGCGCGCCGGCATCGAACGGATATCCTGATCGCGATCGATGGGCAGATCCATGAGCGCGTAGATCACGTCGAACCCAGCGACCCACAACGTTACCGCAGCGAAGAGCAGCAAGGCGCTGGGAGCGACGGCGCCTGCGACCGCGATGTACGCGCCCAGCGGCGCGAGCGCGTCGACCGCGCCGAGCACGAAGTGCGTCATCCACGTAAATCGCTTGCAGAGCGGATAGAGGAGCACGCCGGCTGCCGCAACGGGCAGCAGCTTCACGCACAGCGGATTGAGCATCCACGCAGCGATGACGAGCAGCAGCAGCCCGATCGCTGCCGCCCAGACCATCGTTGCCGGAGAGAGGAGACCGCTTGCGACCGGGCGGCGAGCGGTGCGCGGATTTCGAGCGTCGATCTTGCGATCGAGATAGCGATTTGCCGCCATCGCGGCCGTTCGCGCGCCAAGCACCGCAAGGGTAATCCAGAGTATCTCACGTCCCGTTGGAACGCCGTGTGCTGCGACGATCGCGCCGACATATGCGAACGGAAGCGCAAAGAGCGTGAGCTCGATGCGGATGTCGCGCAGAAAGAGCCGGCTCTTCGAAAGGGTTAACGCAACGGGGTTCGTCACGGGCCTTGCCCGCTCCACGAATCCGGCTGCAGCATCTCGGCGATACTGTCGAGCCCGTACTCACGCCAGCGCTTCTCGACGAGCTCACGCGTCTGCGGATCCATGATCATGTCCGGCGGCCACGTGCGAGCGTACCCTTCGGCAGCGCTTTTGCGCGTCGCGTCAATGCCGATCTTCGTTCCGTATGCGACCGTATACGAGCCGTGATCCAAGTCGTCGACAGGTCCCGGCATCATGACGACGTCTCGCTCGGGCGCGAGGTTATTGAGCACGAACCACGCCGTCTCGCGCACGTTGTGAACGTCTACGTCGGCGTCGACGATCACGAGAACGCGCGTCAGCATCATCATGTGCCCTAGTCCCCACAGCGCGTTCATGACTTTCTTCGCTTGGCCAGGATACGACTTCTTGATGGAGACGAGCGCGAGGTTGTGAAAGCCGCCCTCGACCGGAAGATTCATCTCGATGATTTCCGGTACGACCATCTGCAAGAGCGGCAAAAAGATGCGTTCGGTCGCTTTTCCCAGCCATGCGTCTTCCATTGGTGGCTTTCCCACGAGCGTCGCAGCGTAGATCGGATTCCGGCGATGCGTCACGCAGGTCACGTGAAACGTCGGATACGCGTCGGCGGGACTATAGACGCCGGTATGATCGCCAAATGGTCCTTCCACTCGCAAATCCTCGTTGTCCACGTACCCCTCGAGCACGAACTCCGCATGCGCCGGAACGAGGAGATCGATGGTCGCGCCTTTGACGAGCTCGACGGGCTTCCCGCGCAGCAACCCCGCAAATGCGAACTCGTCGAGCATCGGAGGCAGCGGCGCCGTTGCGGCGTACGTAAGCGCCGGCTCCGTCCCGATCGCGACCGCGACGGGGATACGCGCTCCCCATGCTTCGGCGTGTGCGCGACCGTGCTTGTGACGTTGCCAGTGCATGGCGGTTTCGCGTGGTCCGTAGACCTGCATGCGGTACATTCCCACGTTGAAGCGCTGCGTTCTCGGATCTTGCGTGATGACGAGCGGCAGCGTTATGAAGGGGCCGGCATCGAGCGGCCACGTCGTGAGCACGGGAAGTTTTCGCAGATCGGGTTCGCGGTCGACGACATCTTGACAGCTTCCGTCACGTACGACGCGCGGCGCTGCGTTCGCAAGCGGCGCGAGGCGCATGACTGCGCCGAGCCTCTCACCCATCGACGACCCCGGTGGCGCAAGGTCGAGAAGCTTGCGCACGCGCGCGCCGACCTCGTTGAGATGCTCCGCGTCGAGCGCCATCGCCATGCGACGATGCGTGCCGAACTGGTTCGTGAGCACGGGATATTTCGAGCCGCGCACGTTCGTAAAGAGCAACGCAGGGCCGCCGGCTTTCACGACGCGATCGGTGATCTCGGCGATTTCGAGTCTCCTATCGACCTGTGCCGCCACGGTGCGGAGCTGACCCGCTCGATCGAGCGCGTCGACGAACGCGCGAAGCGATTCGAAAGGCACGCGGGCGTCCTAAGGCAGACCCATTACGCGGCGCAACAGGCGTCCGCGCGCGCGTACCGGGAGCACCGCTGCCGCGAACGCTCCCGCGGGAGCGCCGCCCGCGGTGACGTAACGTTCGCGGGGGGGCCTCGTTCCGAGTGCGACGCGCGCGAGCAAACGCGCAACGACCGCAACGTCCGTGCCGCTCTTCGCTTCGCTTGCGAGGCTCTTGCGCATGACGGCGGGCAAAAAGCCGTAAAGCCGCGTCTGCTCGGGCGACGCAAGCGACTCGAGACGATCGACGCTGTTCGTGCCTTTCTCCCAAATCGGCGTCTTCACGCTTCCGAACTCGAAAAGAGAAACGCTCACGCCGCTACGCGACGCATCGAGCTCGAAACGTAATGCATCGGTCATAGCCGCAAGCGCCGCCTTCGACGCCGCGTATGGTCCGACGAACGGAGGCGTTATGCGCCCGGAGATCGAGCCGACGAAGAGCAGTCGCCCGCGGCTCTCTCGCAAGAGCGGCAAGGTCGCTTGCGCGACGGCAAGTGCGCCGACGAGATTGATTTCGAGCACATGCCGAAAGCGGTCGAGCGGAACGAATTCGAGCGGTCCGCCCAACGCAATGCCGGCGTTTGCGACGACGGCGGCAAGCTCGACCGCATCGCTTCGAATGCGCTCTGCGGCCGCGGCGATCTCGTTGCCCTTCGTGACGTCGAGTATGAGTGGACGGACGCTCGACCCGAGCTCGCCCACGTGCGCCGCGTCGCTCTCTTTGCGGACCCCGGCATAGACGACGGCGCCCGCGCGCAGCAGCTCGACCACGGTTGCATATCCGATGCCGGTTGACGCTCCCGTGACGAGCGCTGCGCGCACGCTTACGTTACTCTTCGTCGTGGTGGCGGCCGTGCGGGCGGCGCCGACGCCGCATCGGCGGTGCTCCAGGCACGCCGGTTGGCAGCGACGCGCTCTCACGACGTTCGCGGTGCTCGCGTCGAGGCGGCCGCTCGCCGCTCTCAGAGGCACCGTTCAACAGCGCTTTACGCGAGAGGTTGATGCGGCCTTGGTTGTCGATTTCGACGACCTTCACTTGAACTTCATCGCCGACTTTGACGACGTCGTCGACACGTTCCACGCGCTGCGGAGCGAGTTGGCTAATGTGCACGAGTCCCTCCTTGCCGGGAGCGATCTGCACGAACGCGCCGATGTTGATGATGCGCGTGACTTTGCCGGTGTAGGTCTCACCGACGGCGATCTCCTTTGTGATCGACTCGACGATCGCTTTCGCCTTGTCGCCGGACTCGCCGTCGAGCGAGGTGATGAAGACGCTGCCGTCGTCCTCGATGTCGATCTTCTCCACACCCGTGTCGGCGATGATCTTGTTGATGACCTTGCCGCCTGGTCCGATGACGTCTTTGATCTTGTCGGGGTTGATCTGCAACACCAGCATGCGCGGCGCGTAGCTCGAAAGCTCCGAGCGCGGCTCCGCAATCGTTTCCTTGAGCTTGTCGATGATGAACAAGCGCGATTTCTTCGCTTCCGTCATCGCTTCGCGCATGATGTCGATCGTGATTCCCGTGACCTTGATGTCCATCTGGATCGCGGTGATCCCGTCGACCGT
>JASHPC010000100.1 GCA_030038335.1 Vulcanimicrobiota bacterium | reverse complement strand
CTTCTCATGACGTTCGTGCTGACGTTCTTTCACGACGTCTTGCGCTCGGGAAATCCAGCGCTAGGGACGGGGCTCGTCGGAGTGAGCGCGCTCGTCGGCGCACTCATATCTTCCATCTGGCTGGGCATCGTATCCGATCGCGTTCCACGCCGCATCGTCGTTGCGCTCGCCGGCGTCCCTATGGCGTTGGCAGCACTCGGATTCGCGTACGCTCCGAATCCGAGCTGGATGGTGTCGTTCGCGGCGCTCTTCGGGGTAGGATTCGGAGGTGTCGTTTCCACGGGATGGGCGCTCGCGATGGACAGCGTGCCCGAGCTGCGCGACGTCGCGCGCGATCTCGGCATCTGGGGAATCGCGACGCATCTCCCCAACGTCGTTGCGCCGCTCGTCGGCGGCGCGGTTCTCGCTGCATTTGCAGGGTCGCGCGTCGGCTATCAAATCGTTTTCGGCATCGCGGGACTCAGCTTCACGGTTGCCGCTCTGATCGTGCTGCGCATCGGAAGAAAGCCGCTGTCGCCCTTCTGGAGCGTGCCGTTTCGGTTCGCGATCATCGCGGGTAACTCGGCGTACCTTCACGTGGCGTATCGCGTTCGCGGTTGGGGACGCTTTCCCGTGCGTCGCGGTCCAACGCTTGTCGTTGCGAACCATCAACACGATCTCGAGTCGCCCGCGCTCGTTTCGACGCTTTCGGTAACGCGGCGAGCCTGGCGCGAGCCGATCTTCTCGGCGACGTCGCGGCGCATGTACGAGCCGGGTTTTCTCGCGATACGCCTGCGCGCGCCGTTTCTTCGTTCGTACAACGCGCGGGCGATATTCTTCGGTTTGGGGCTGCTCCCGATTGAAAACGAGCTCAGCTCGCGAACCATCGCGAGTCTCGCGTGGTCCGCGGGAAGGCGACACGGCAGTATGTCCGTCTCGCAACTTTTCGACGAACGAGTCGCGTCGAAGTTCGCCCCGGACGCCAGTACCTCCGACCTCTGGAACTCGAAGAACTTCACGAAGGCTCAGACGTACGTGCGGCTAACGAGCTTGCAGGAGCCGTATCGGCGCGAAGAGCTCGAAGCGACGCGGGAGATGCTCGACGCGGATATCGCGCGCATGGTCGACGTCGTGAAAGCGGGCGCGACCTTTTTCATTACGCCTGAGGGACATTACACGACGACGGGAGCGATGCTGCCGATGCACGGGCTTCTCGATCGCCTGGCGCCGTTTGCAACGATCTACCTCGCGGGCGTCAGCTACGACGTCTTCGTCGGACGTAGGCTTTCCATGCTCTATAACATCGTTCGTTTGGACGATCGCGGTGCGTTGCGCGAGACGCTTGCTGCGGTTCGGCCGGTTACCGTAAGCCAACTGCTGGCGTCGTGGCTCGTCGAGCATCCTGGTGCACGTGAGGAAGAGAATGCGGTCGACGCAGTGGTTGCGCGCCTGCGCGGTTTGCCCGCCGAGCTCTTCGTCGATCCCGAGCTACGGCGGAATCCACAGCGAATGACGGCGGCTGCGCTCGCGGGCGTTCGACGGCTCGTCGACGGAAAACGGCACCCTCAGTTTCCGGGAGTCGCAGACATGATCGCCTATCAAGCGACCTTCTTTCGCGAGACGCTAGAGAGCGCGGCCGCGCTGCGAGAGCGCGGCCTCGCTACATCGCCAGAGCTTCGCTCGTAACCGCGTCCGCGGAGAGCCAGCCTCCACGCGCGCGCGCCGCGTCGCACGCGGCTTCGCCGATCTCTTCGACGGCGCGCCGCTCGACGCCGTCGAGCAATGCACGAACGCGTCCGGCCGGTTCCCGAACGTTGCGTCGCTCGCGCTCGGCGCGCGCGAAGCCGATGAACATCGCCGCGCGGGCGAGCTCACCGCGTTTTGCCGCGAGCAGCGCAAATGCGTCGAAGCACTCGCAGAGATAATCGGTCCTGCTGTGCATGCTCGGGTCGCTAAGCGCGCGTTGCAGTGCTACGCGCGCATCTTCAGGCGCTCCAGCGTCGATCAAGCACAGTCCGAGTATCAGCGAAGCGATTGCGCCGCGCGTCCCGTTGTGCACGCCCTCCTCGTACTCGAGCGAGCTGCGAACGTGCGGGATCGCCTCCTCCGTTCTGTCTGCGAGGTACAGCGCGGCACCGAGATTTTGGTGCAGCCACGAGCGCACGTTCGGCGAGACGTCCATCGCGAGCGCCTCGGCGAGAAGCCGCAGGGCAAGATCGACATTGTCGTCGCTCATCTCGATGTACGCCAAGTATCCGAGGGTCAGTGCTCGCTCCTCGGTTCCGACGCACGGCTCCGCGAGCATGGCTTCGACCTGCGCGCGTGCCGTGGCATAATCGTTGAGCTCGAAATATGCGGATGCAGCCATGCGTCGTGCAAGATGAAGGCCCGTGCCGTCGTTCGTCTCGGCGCACCGCTTGATGAGCGGCAACGCGTGAACGAGGGTGCTGCGCGCATCGCCCAGACTCATCGTCGCCTTCGTTAGCCACACGGCAAACGGGCGCGTCTGCTGCTCGTCGAGGCCGCGAGCGAGAACGGTTTCGAGCCAATACTGCGCCTCGCGATACTCGTCGCTCCCTTGCCAGTACTGCCACAGGCTTTCGATGAGCGTGAAGGCGAGGCTGAGATCTTCGCCGTTCGTCAGTGCCCAATGAAGCGCAGCCGCGACGTTCCCGTACTCCGTCCGAATCGCTTTGAACGCCGTGGCGTCATCGCGCTCGGGGACGTCTAGTGCCGCTGCGACGAGGCTGGCGAAATAGCGTGCGTGCGCGCTCGCCGTATCCGATAGCCCGCCGGAAGCCTCGAGCGACTGCAGCGCAAACGCACGCGTCGATTCGAGCGAGCAGTAGCGCATTTCACCGCCGCGAGGCTCGGCGATCAAAAGGGACTTGTCGACGAGCGAGGTGACGATGTCGATGACGTCTTGCTCGCACGCATTTGGCCCGGCGACGACGGCCGCCGCGGCGCCGGCGTTCCAGTTCCCGACGAGCACGGAGAGTCGCTGGAGCGCCCGCTGCTCCTCGGGTGCGAGCAACTCGTACCCCCAGGCGATGAGCGCGTGCAGCGTCTTCTGCCGCGGGAGAGTGCCGTGGTTATTTGCGGTCAACAACGAGAACCGCGCGTCGAGTCCGCGCTCGATCTGATCGATCGTCATCATGCGCAGGCGCGGAGCGGCAAGCTCGATTGCGAGCGGAATTCCGTCGAGCCGGCGACAGATGCGCGTCACGGCTCCGACGTTATCAGCGTTCAGCTCGAATGCAGGATCGACGAGCTTCGCGCGGTCGACGAAGAGATGCACCGCATCGTATCCGAGCGCGTCCTGCACCGTGAGCTGCGCTCCGGTCGGCGGAACGTCCAGTGCCGGAATGCGATAGATCCCTTCGCCGCGGATTCCAAGCGGCTCTCGACTCGTGGCAACGATCGTGACGCCGGGAGCCGAGCGGAGGAAACGTTCCGCGAGTCTTGCGCACTCGCTCAAGAGGTGTTCGCAGTTGTCGACGATGATGAGGCCGCCGTGCCGCGCAAGGTGTCGAGCAACCGTTTCTTCGGTCGTGCGCGCGACTTCGTCATGGAGTCCAAGCGCGCGCAGGATCGTAGGAGCGACGCCGGGCGCGCACGCAATCGGCGCAAGGTCGACGAACGTCACCGACCGCTCGCGTGCGTGCGACGCCGCGACCTCGAGAGCAAGGCGAGTCTTGCCGACGCCGCCGGGTCCGACCAGGGTCAACATGCGCGTCGTATTGAGAAGGCGCTCGATCTGCGCCATCTCGTTGCGCCGCCCGAGAAACGTCGTCAGTGGGATCGGAAGGTTCGCGGTCGTTACGATCGCTTTTCGTTGTACGACCGAACTCTCGGAAACGTATGTCCCCGCGACGATGCGATTTCTTCCGGCCGACTTCGCGCGGTAGAGTGCGAGATCGGCAGCTTCCACGAGAGCGGCATGGCCTTCACTCGGCTTCGGCGTAATCGTCGCGATGCCGGCGCTGATGCTCACCGCTCCAATCGACGTTCCCGCGTGCGGAATCTGCAGACGCTCCACGGCGAGACGAATGTTTTCGGCGACCGCGACGGCACCGGCCAAGTCGGTCTCGGAGAGCAGCACCGCGAACTCCTCGCCGCCATACCGCGTCACGATGTCGCTTCCGCGCATCGTCGCGCTCGAGATGGCCTTCGCGATCTGCTGCAGGCACGAGTCGCCCGCGACGTGACCGTAGCGATCGTTGAACTCTTTGAAGTAGTCGACGTCGATCATGACGACCGACAGCGGTGTCTCGTTACGCAGGCAGCGCCGCCACTCGGCGTCGATGCGTAGATCGAAGCAGCGGCGGTTTCCAACCTCCGTGAGCGCATCCACTTCGATAAGGCGCTCGAGATCGTCGTTTGCGTGCGAGAGCCGTGCGTTACGCAGGCCGACCGCGATGTAACGCGCGCACGTCTCGAGGGTCGCGAGATCTGCCGGCGAGATGCCATTGCGGCCGCGAGGCGCCAGCGTCAGCGCGCCGATAGACCGTTGACCGATCTGAAGCGGGACGCTCTCAGAGTAGTCGGTGCTTTCGCCGACGAGCCCTAGAGGGACGTCATAGCGATATTCGGCGCAGGCGTGGTCCGGGTCGTCGAG
>JASHPC010000099.1 GCA_030038335.1 Vulcanimicrobiota bacterium | reverse complement strand
CTGCGGCTCCCATCTGCAGAATACGATCGCGATCTCAGACGCATACATCGACGAAGGCCTCATGGAGTTCGCCGCCGGTCTTCCCGCAATCGCGGTAGATACGAGCGATGGACCGTTCAAGGGGCGCATATACGTCGTCTGGACTGACACGCGGTATGGCAACGCGGCAATTCTTTTGAGCCGTTCCTCTAACGACGGGCATAGTTGGAGTACGCCAGTCAGAGTGGACGACGACGGTGCGATGGGCACAGGCACGTCGGCGGCGTTCTTGCCGGCGATCGCCGTGAATCGCAACGGCATCGTGGGCGTGAGTTGGTACGACACGCGCGACACCCGCGGCGACCGAGGGTGGACGATACGATTCACCTCCTCAAACGACGGAGGAGACTCGTTTAGCTCGAGCACACGGGTCTCTTCTGGAGAAACAACCTACAGGATTCCGCAGCACGTTACACTGCTGCTCTCATCATCTCGTGGATTCGCGAGTCGTCCCATGCGAGGAGAGGTTGCCGGCGAGTTCGGCTTGAATCCGCGGTTCGCTTTTCAAGGCGGAGACACCGCGGGACTAGCAGCCGATGCCGGCGGCGATTTTCATCCTGTCTGGGTCGATAGCCGCAGTGGTATTTCTCAAGTATGGTCTGCGCGCATATCCGTTCGAGGCATTGCCTTCAAGAACGGCAGCCAAGCATTGTCGTCGCTCGACGACGTATCAGACGCGGTCGAAATGAACTACGGAGACGCGCGCTACGATGCGGTGCACCACGTCATCATGGTCGACGCCCGCATCACGAATACTGGCGATACGCCGCTCTACGCGCCGATCGACCTGCGGATTCTCGACATTCGCAGCGATTACGGCGTACTGCACGTGCTGGGGGCGTCGAACGGGAAGGCTGGTGTCGGCGCCGTCGAAACATTCCGCGCTCCCGGCGGCGTCTTACAGCCAGGACGCTCAACCGCGATAAGGGCGCTGCAGTTCACGTTCACGGGAGCACCGCCAAAGAGGCTCGTACCCGCCGCGCATGATTTAGGATCCGCGAATCTGGTGAGGTTTAGAGGCGAGGTACTGGCTCGTTGCGCAGCATCGAGACGATCTCTGCGCCAATGAGCCAGTACCTCGCGCGTCAATAGGACTTGTTGGGGCCCGGAGTCCGGTCGAAGCCCGCGTTAGCGCTGGTAGCTCTCGTGCTCGTCGGGATCAAAACATCGTGATCGACGAATACGGTAAAGACCTTGCTCGTGTCGATCGTCACGTCGCGGCCGCGAACAAAGTTATGTGCAAACAACCCGACTGGGCCAAGAAGAACATAGCTTAAGATCGTGGCGGTACTGGAAGCGCCCGTGCGCTGACCATTCTCGCTTGCGTGACTCGTCGGAGATAACGCAACGCGGCCGCCGTCTTCACTGTACACCCAGTCAATGCTGATGCCCAGCTGTCCACCATAACCATTGCTGCCAGCATAGTCAACCATGGTTATCGTAGCGTGACCTGGAGAACGTGCCGGAATAACACACCAGCCGCCGCAATCATCGCCGTGCTGCGCGACGAATCCGATACTGCAACGTATGCCGAAGCGATCGCAGCGACGCCGCAGCGTCGCGTTTCTGCCGTAACGTATGCGTATCGCGACTTCGGCAAGGTGGCCGACGTCGCGCCCAACTCAACTTCGGCGACTGCTTCTCTTACGCGCTCAGCAAGACCAGCGGCGAACCGCTGCTCTTCAAAGGCGCCGACAGCAGACCACAGCGTCGCCTCGAACCCGAGGTCGCCTCCGTTGTTTTTCTTGGTAACTCGAGATGGCTTGCGGTTAGACGCGACTACGGCAGATCTTGCTCGGGGCATGGCTATTTCACTGGGCTCCAGGTGATGTCCATGCCAGAAGATACACCATCCAACATGCAACGGCCTCGATGGGCCGGTACTATGCGGCATCCCACCGTCGGGTTTTTGCTTCCGTCTAGGACCGTGCAAAGAGCAGTAACGGTTGGATATCGTGATTGTCAGCGGCCCGTAGAGCTTCGACGTATCGCGCGCGCGTCGCCCCGATGTCGACCAGGTTTACCTGTCCCCACGTGAAGGGCGACTGGCTGAGCTGGTTGGCGAGAAGGTCGCCGACAAGGCGCGAAAAACGGCCGTTCCCATTCGGAAACGGATGAATGAAAACAAGACGGTGACTGAACCGCACCGCGATCTCATCGGGTGGATAGGTTGCGCATTTGACCCAGTATCGCGCATCGTCGACGGCTTGCTGCACGTCCATTGCGATCTGGTGTGGGTCGACGCCGATATTGCGGGCCGTGTTACGGTATTGCCCCGCCCAACGCCACACATCGCAGAACATCCGCCGGTGTATTTCATTGAGAAAATCCCGATCGAGCACGTCGTGCTTGCGAGTTTCCGTCCAGCGTAGTGCCGCGGCGATATTTACCTGCTCGGCTTCATTCAACTCGTGTCGCAGCGTGATGTAGGGCGGAATGAGACCTTCGCGCTCCTCAGGGCAGAGGAGCGTGTTAGCGACATCGTCACGATCGAAAAGCGGATCAGGCACGATCCCGGTCCTCGTCCCACAGGCCACGTAACGAGCCAGATAGGATGAGGTTGACCGTGCGTTGCCGCTCGGCGTCGAGATCGGATTTGAGAAGCGCTTGATTTTC
>JASHPC010000098.1 GCA_030038335.1 Vulcanimicrobiota bacterium | reverse complement strand
TGCTCGGTCACGTGCCATACGAGCGTAACGTCTTGCGGATTCTTCGGATCCGGGCCTGGCTTGATGTCAGGCTCGACCTTCGAAAAGTACTGCGTTTGGTTCAAACGCTCGTAGTCCGCTTTGATCGCGTCCGTGTTCACGACCATCCCGGGAACGACGCGCAGGTCGCGGCGGATCACCTGATCCTTCGTGCGCGTGTTACCGGTAATTTGAACGACGGCGACGCGCATGACGTAGATGTCGTACTTGACGTCGGCAGTGTCGGTCTTCAGGTCGATCGACGACGGCTCGATGCCGCCTTCGAAGTTGCCAAGCTCCAGATGGAACTTGTCTTCGTAGAGGTGCTTGAGCGCGTCGACGTCCTTGTCGCGGAGATCGTCGGAATAGACAACGCCCGGTTTAACGTTGAGCACCGGCATGATGACGGTTGGCGGCAGCAGCGGATCACCGCCGATGATGACGTGGCGAATCGTCAATCCTTCTTGAATCTGCAGCGTCAGCGTGCCGCTCGACGGATCGAGGTTGATGTCCTTGACGTGCGTTGGAACCTGTCCGCCATATCCAATGCGCTCGTAGTAGTTGTTGATCTTGAGAACGTCGGAGCGGAACGTGTTCGTATTGAAGACCTGTCCGACCGCAAGATCCATGAGCGCGAGCAGCGTGTCGCTCGGAACGTGCGCGTTTCCTTGGAAGATGATCTTCGTTATGACCGGGTTCTC
The DNA here is from genome assembly GCA_030038335.1 of Vulcanimicrobiota bacterium. Classification (GTDB taxonomy): domain Bacteria; phylum Vulcanimicrobiota; class Vulcanimicrobiia; order Vulcanimicrobiales; family Vulcanimicrobiaceae; genus Tyrphobacter. The sequence continues at coordinate 25,199 of JASHPC010000098.1, read as the reverse complement.
GACGACGCGGTACGTGATCGCGATTCCTCCGGGGCGCTGCCGAATGAGGGGAGGTGCAAGCGCGGCGAAATAGCCGAGTGCGTTGATGCGCTGCAAGTCGCCTTGAATGATGCGCGGATTGAACGGCTGCCCGGGATGCGCTTCAACGACCGCCATGATGGTCGCAGTGGGAACGTGCACGTTGCCTTCGACGTCGACCGCAACGATTTTCGGCACCGGCGCCGAGGTTGCAGTAGAGGGAGCGAGCACGGCGATTGCGACTGCAATCGCAAGTGCGCCACCTGCCCACCGAAACGGTGAGCCGCACATGCGCCGAAGATTAACCCTCATGCAGTCGCGATACCTCACTACGCGGCGCCGTATGGAGAAGGGAACACGCCGCATACGCGCGCGTGGCGGTCCGCGTCCCGGCCTGTTCGCGGTGTCTACGCGGGGGCCTGCCCCATCGCCCTTTCTTTAGAGAATGCTGAATGTTGCTCATTTAAAGAAGTGCTGGAAGGTGAAGCTGAAGCCGCTCTGCCCTTCGAGTGGTTGCCCGAGGAGCACCGGGCCGAACATCTCACCAGGCGTCTCAAAGAGCCGCAACTGCCCCGTTTGATAGAAGAATGAGAGCGCAGCATCGTTGAGTTCGTTTGGTGAAAACCGAACACCGAACGTTTGCCGGTTAGGCAAACCGAACGTCGACGAATAGACTGCGCTCACTGTCTTTCCGAGCACGCGCCGTACCGAAACGCCGACGTTTCCGAAATAGCCGAGCGTCAGATTCACGTCGCTGACCCCGAGTGTCTGTCCGAGAACGTCTTCGATCGGCGCAAGCAGACTCGAAGCAAACTGCGCATTAAGAATGCTAAACGCTTCCTGGCTCACCGTGAGCGTCCCGTTACGCTGCACGAAGACGCCGCCCGGAACGGGCGCGTTGCTCACGGCCGCTGCTGCTCCGCCGGGAATCTGCACTTCGTACGGATTGAATTGGATGCCGCTGATGAATCCCCCGAACGGCGCAAGCATCGCGATGATCTGCTCGCGCGAGTACCCCGAGGGATCGGCGTTGAAATCGATCTTCAAGTCGTTCACCAGTCCGTTCACGTCGATCGTGATCGTCGCCGAGCCGAACGGATTGCGCGCAACGTCCGGGTCTGGATTGACGACCGTCGTCGTCGCGACCGCGTGCAGCGTAGGGACGATGCCGTCGGCCGGCGCGAACGTCACCGCGCCCTGAAGTACGCGAAACGACCGATCGAAGTACGTGAGCGACCCGCCCGTCGAATCAAATCGTCCGTCGAGCGAGGGCGAGGAAAGTGTTCCCGTGAGTTTCGCGTTTCCCGTGCCGCTGATATCGAGGCCGGCACCGTACCCGGATCCGCGCACGCGCACGTTCTGGCCCGCCTTGACGTTGAGATCGAACGCGAGCGGCCATGACAACGGTGCTCCCCCACTCCCCGCTCCCGCTCCGCCGACGAATGCAATAAAGGGAACGGTCGTGTTCGTTACGGTCACGTTCCCTGAAAGAAGCGCATCGCCGGTCGTGCGCGCGAGCGAGAGAGCGCCGTCGAGCGTTCCGTTTCCGTACTGCGGTGATGCGAACTGCGCTCCGCGCAGCGTCATCGCTCCATTGAACGTCGGTCCCGACGCGCCAGCGAGATCCGCGGCGCCGGAGAGCGCGACCGATCCCGACCCGGCGTTGGCGACAAAGCGCTGCACGAACATTTTCGATCCCGAGAATGCCAGCGTTCCGCTCACCTTCGTCACCGGTGTGGAATCGAGCGTACTCGAGTAGGAGCCGTCGGCGACGCTGACGCTTCCCGCCATGTGCGGATCCTCGATCGTTCCCGAAAGCGCGACGTGCGTCGCGAGCGTGCCGCCGAGTTCGGTATCGTGACCGAAAATCGCGTTGAAGACTGCGGCGTCGACGTTCTCGGCGTCAAGCGTGAAGCGAACCGGCGTATTCTCAGGCACGCTGAACGGCTGTAAGTGGAGCGGGATGTCGCCGGAGATGCGTGCCGACCCTCGCGCGAACGTCGCGCCAGCGTCGTACAACTCGACGAGACTTCCTTGGAGTCTCACGGAACCAAAGAGCGTTGAGATCGGCACGCCGGCAGCGTGCACGTTCTGCGCATTGAACGTTGCGTCGAAGATGGGCTTGACGAGATTGCCGCCTACGTGGAGACTTCCCGAAAACGCGCCGCTTATGGGAACGTGCGCGCGCGTCACCTCCGCGAGAAATGCCGGAAGATCCTCAGTCGATGCTTCGAGATGCATATCGACTGGGTCGGTGGGATGCACGCCGATCGTTCCCGATGCATCGGCGGTGAGACCCGGTCCAACGAGGTGAGCGCTTTCAATTGCGAGGCGTCGTCCGCGAGAGCCGAAGCGGAGGCTGAAGTCGTCGATAGGAAACCGGCCGACGGTTCCATTTCGCAGCGATGCCTCGCCTTGCAGATGAAGCGCGGGATACGCGCCGTTTAACTGCGCGCTGCCAAACGCGCGCCCCGTGAGCGGAATCTGCGGAAATCCGAGCACGGAGACCCAGAGGCCAAGGTCGAGATTGTCGACCGAACCCTTCATCGCGTATCGCGAACGTTTCAATGTCGTCTGCCAGTCGGCTTGGGGCGAGAGCGCGATGCTTCCGTTCGCGCGAAGCATGCCCTCTGCACCGCCGACCGCGACGTCTCCTCGCACGACGTTCCGGCGGCTCGACCAATTCGCGCGCGTATCGCCTATAGGAAGGCTTCGATATCTAAAGGCGCGCACGTCGACGTGTCCGCTCGTCGCTACGCGAGAACCGGCCGTTGTGAGGTTGAGGTCGACGGAGCCCGAGCCACTGAGCGTGTCGCCAGTGTCGAAGAAGTTGTTGAAATCCGAGAACGTCGCCGAAGGCGCTCGCACGTGAATCGTGCTTGCGTCGCGCGAGACGCCGGCGTCGAACGACGCGCGCGTCGTTCCGACGAGCACGCTTCCGTTCTGCGCGCTCACCGCGCCGGCGCCGGCAACGATCTGCGCGTCTCCGTCCAAGAATGGCAGACCATTCACGCTTCCCGCCGGAAGTCCGACCGTTCCGAAGACCGTCGGTGCCGCCGTCGTTCCCCCGATCGCAAGATCGGCGTTGAACGTTCCTTCCATAGAATACGTGGGGACGCGCATGCTGTGCAGGGCGGACGCGACGTCGCCTGCCGGCGCAATGGCGTGCAGATCCAGAGACGGCGCGCTCGAGGTCACGTTCGCGATGTCGCCGTGTGCGAATCCGTAGATGCCGTTCATTCCCGCGAGGACGTCGTCAAACGTAACGCGTTCGTCGTTGAATCCGAGCGTCGCGTTCCCCGCGAGGTCGTATCCCCCGATCTCACCGTTCGCAACGCTTGCGACTCCCGAAAAGCTCGGCATCGCGGCACCTTGCGACAGCGAGCCGGTAACCGCGAGCCGTCCGCGATCCAGTGGGAGCCCCGCCCCGCGTAGCGCCGCCGCGTCGAGATCGGCTGCGACGAACGCGAGAGCGTCGGCTCTGCTCGAGGCGTGAAAGCCGTAACTGCCGGACGCGACGACGTCCCCCGACGCCGCGTGCACGTGCGCCGAGTAAACGCGCACCGCACTCGATCCGAGCTCGAGCGTTCCGTCGGCGCTCGCGATTGGAACACCGTCGACAGCAGCGTTGCGCAACTGCAGGCCCTGCGTCTGAACGATGATGCCGCTTGGCTCGACGCCCACCGCGAGCACCCCGCGCGCCGCTCCGTGCGCCGGAACTCCGCCGATGAGCGGCTCGAGCGCGTCGAGATTACCATCGAAGAAGCCGCGCGTGACGATCGACGTTCCGGAGAAGACACCGCTGCCGGAGAAGCGTCCCCACGGACCCGTCGCGGCAAGATAATTGATAGACGCTCCGTTAAGCGTTCCGTCGAAGTCCGCCGTCAGCGTATCGAACGGAATCGACGCGATCGCCGTCGGCCCTGCGCTGACGCTGCCGGCCATCGCAATCGCGCCGCGCTGCTCACCGCCAACGAGACGAAGGTCGTGCACGCGTCCCTCGATGGATGGCATCTGCGGCAGCGCGACGTCCGGCAGCGCGTTCGGCACGCTCGCACCACGCATTGCTACGTCGTCGCCGCCGATCCAAAACGCACTCGTGCCGTCCGGCCTGTCGAGGTGAAAGCCTGCATCGACCTCACCATGACCGGCGCGCATCCAGAACGGCGCGACGTTCGCAACGCCGTTCTGCGCGAAGTCGAAGACCGCGGCTGCGTCGCCGATGCCGCGAGATGCCGCCATCGATCCTGCGACGCGCACGAGCAGATCCGAGCCGTCGACGTTCGCGTCGCCGGAGAGCGGCTCGCTGCCGAGCAGCGCGCCCACGTACGGCAATCGATTCGCCGGCGCTTCAAAGTGCAGGTCCATACGTTCGCGCACGTGATCGCCGATGTCGAGCGTGCCGCGTCCGGTCGCGCTGACGCCGCCGTAGCGGAATTGAAGCGGCGCGAACGCGACGATGTCGTGATAATACACGACGCGCGCGTCGAGTGCATCGAACGGAAATCCATGGTAGTACATACGCGGTGACGTCGCGACGGCGACGACGCTCGGATCGCTCAGAGCTCCCTCGACGAGAATGCCGAGCGCAATCGGTCCTGCGAGCGGCTGATCTTCGGAGAATCGAAACGCAGTGCGCAGCTGCGTCATGTCGCCGCCTCCGGTCACGCCTATACGTATCTGCGGCTTTGCGAAGTTGAAGATTGCACCCTCCGCGCGTAGCGGAATGCCGACGAGCTTCGCATGCAAGGCGCGCAGCGTGAACGCGTCGTCGGTGAGCGCGAGCTGCCCGCCGATTGCATCGACCGGTTGCACGAGCCCGGGAAGTGTGAGGCGTCCCCCGTCGAGCGTAAAATCGAGCGAGTAGTGGTACGCGAACGGAGCACCGGAGTTCGCAAGCGCGAAGATGCGCGCGTCGACGGCATGCGCCGTTCCGCGAAGCACGACGACCGTGCTCGAGTTGAGGAGCATGTTCGCGAGTGCGGATAGCGGCAGTGCGGGCGCGGTGAATCGTTGCATGGAGTAACCGCGCGCGACGTCGATCGTTCCGCGTGCGAGAATAGGCTGCGACGCACTTGCCAAATAGCCTGTGACGACGTAGTGCGTTCTCCCGGCGGTGTCGATGCGAGCGCTCACGTCGAAGCGGCGTACGTCGAGCGTCGACGGACCCGCGCCCTCAGATTGCAGCAACGCCGCTGCACGGCTTACTCTGACGAAGAAGCGGAGCGGAACGGGATTGCCAGGCGCGGGAGGAGCCGGAAGCGTTGGCCCGTGCGATGGAAGCGGAACGTCGTACGTCCCATCGGGGTATTTCACGAGCGCGATCGTCGGATGCTCGACCGCGATTCCGACGAGACCAAAGCGATGCGCGCTCCCCGGAAGCATGTCGCGCAGCGAGTACCACACGTCGACACGCGGCGCGCTGAACACGACGCGTCCGCGTTGCGAGAGGCTCACTCCCATGAACGCCGCGTGCGAGAGTCCAATCCGCTGGTCCGACAGGCGCACGTCGTATCCGGTCGACAACGCAACTGCGTGCGTGACGACGAACCGCACGGCGTCGTGCCGTTTTACGATGGCGATGCCGGCGAGTACGAGGACCGCCGCCAGAGCGATCGCGACGCGCTTGCGCACGTCTATGAGTATACCCGACGACCTCTTAGCGGTCCCTCAGACGTCGAGGTTCTTTACCGACTTTGCGTATTCGAAGATATATTGCTTGCGCGGCTCGACCTTCTCACCCATCAGGTCCGCGAAGACCTGAAGGGCCTCGTCCGCATCCTCGACGCTGATCTTCTTGAGGCGCCGGTTCCCCGTTTCCATCGTCGTTTGCGCGAGTTGCTCCGCGTCCATCTCGCCCAAGCCCTTGTATTGCTGCACGACAAACTCTTTGCCGTCCTCACCGATGATCGATTTGAGTTCGGGCTCCGAGAAGGCCCACCACTGCTGCTTACCCTTGCGAATGCCGTAGAGCGGCGGCTGCGCGATGAAGACGTGTCCCTCTTCGATGAGCGGGCGCATCTGCTGATAGAAAAACGTGAGCAGCAACGTGCGGATGTGAGAACCGTCGACGTCGGCATCCGTCATGATGATAATCTTGTGGTACCGCAACTTCGAGAGATCGAACTCGTCACCGAAGCTCGTTCCGAGCGCGGTGATCATCGTGCGAATCTCTTCGTTCGCGAGCACCTTGTCCAGGCGCGTCTTCCACACGTTGAGAATCTTGCCGCGGAGCGGCAGGATCGCTTGCGTGTTCGGATCGCGGCCGCCTTTCGCGGTACCGCCCGCGGAATCGCCTTCGACGAGGAAGAGCTCCGATTCGCGCGGATCGTTGTTTTTGCAGTCGACGAGCTTGCCGGGGAGTCCCGAGCCTTCGAGTGCGTTCTTGCGGCGCGAAAGATCGCGCGCCTTCTTCGCTGCCTCGCGCGCTCGCTGCGCCTGCATGACCTTGTCGACGATCGCGCGCGCGTAGCGCGGATTCTCTTCGAAGAAGAACTCCAGGCGTTCGTTGACGAGCGCGTAGACGATGCTACGAACCTTCGCGTTGCCGAGCTTCGTCTTCGTCTGCCCTTCGAACTGCGGCTCTTGGAGCTTCACGGAAATAACTGCCGTGAGCCCCTCCATGCAATCGTCGGTCGAAACCGAGCCGTCGTTCTCTTTAAGGGCACCGCGCTTGCGCGCGTAGCCGTTGATCGCGTTCGTTACCGCCGTTCGAAAGCCGAGCAGGTGCATTCCGCCTTCGATCGTGTTGATGTTGTTCGCGTAGGAGTGCAGCACGTCGGTGTACGTGTCCGTATACTGCATCGCGACTTCGACGTCGACGCCGTCACGCTCGGCATGCGTCGAAACGATCGGATGGAGCGGGTCACGTTTCTCGTTGAGCCACTCGACGAAGGAGACGATGCCGCCGTCGTACTTGAACGTTCGCTCGCGAGGCTCCGCGCCGCGCTCGTCGCGAAGCGTTATCGAGAGCCCGCGGTTGAGAAATGCGAGCTCGCGGAGGCGCTTTTGGAGAACGTCCCAGTGAAACTCTCGCGCCTCGAAGATCTCCGGGTCCGGCTTGAACCACTGCAGAGTTCCGGTCCTGTCGGTTTTCTCGACCTTCTTCAGCTTTTGGACGGTCGTACCGCGCTCGAACTTCATCTCCCAGACGTGGCCGTCGCGTTTCACGCGCGTCGTCATGCGCTCGGAGAGCGCGTTGACGACGGAGATACCGACGCCGTGAAGACCGCCGGACACCTTGTAGCCGCCGCCCTTGCCGAACTTGCCTCCTGCATGGAGCATGGTCATGACGACTTCGACCGCGGGCTTCTTCTCTTCCGAGTGGATGTCGACGGGAATGCCGCGGCCGTCGTCCTCGACCGTTACGCTTCCGTCCGCGTGCAGCGTCACCGAAAGCGAGTGCGCGTGCCCGGCGAGTGCCTCGTCGACGGAGTTGTCGACGGCTTCGTACACCAACTGGTGCAGCCCGCGCTCGGACGTGTTGCCGATATACATGCTCGGGCGCTTGCGAACGGCCTCCAGACCGCGCAGAACTTCGATCGCTTCGCCCGTGTACGCTGTCGTCATTCCCTATTCTCTGTCATACAAAAGGTCAAAAATATCGTCGCCGAGCACGCTTCGCATCGTAGCCGGCGCAATGCGCTCTGGATCGAGACCGCTCTTCACGATCACGAACGAACTCGCGACGAGCCGCTCCCGCCTGTCGCGCGAGACCCGTCCAGCGCGGCGGGCACGCAGGAGCGTCTCCCACCACGCAGCCAAGAGCCGCGCCCGGATCGCCTCGTACTCGTCACGCTGTAAGCCCTCGACGAGTGCCGAGATCCCCGCAAAACCCAGCCACGGAACTTCGAAAAGCAGCCGCGCAACGAGCCGCTCACGCTCCTGCGCCGCCGCGTTCGCGCATGCCGTGCACGTCGCGCGGTCGGAAGGAATGAAGCTCGTGCATCTGTTGCATTGCTTCCACCCCGCAGCCAATTTTGCCCGCTGCGAGCGAGCTACCGCGGCACGAAAGCGCTCGACGGCATCCTCTGCGCTCGCTGCCGGGTCGCGCTTCACCGCTGCGGTTTTTCGTCGCGGTGACTCAGAACGGCTCGGCCGCCGCGTGGGCGCGCTACGCGCAATCCGTCCCACGCGAAACCGCAGTCGCTGCAACTCTTGCAACCCGAAACGCTCGCGCAACGATGCAAGGATCCGTTCGCTCAGGAAGCTCAGCTGCTCGCTCCATGCGCTCGACCGCGTCGCGACGATCAAATCGTTGCCGCTGATCTGCGTCGGCTGCGAGTGGCGCGCAACATCAGCGCCGACGACCTCCGGCCATGCTGCGGCTACGAGCAGCAGCGGGTCAGGCGACCCACCTTCTTGCGGCGACCACGCGGCGAGTGTCTCAGAGAGCGGCCTTAGCACGTGGTCTCCGCGCAGATCGCTGCATCGGCGACGCTAAAGAGTACGCTTCTTGCGGGAAGCGTCGGTGGCTGATGCGTCGCGGTGACGAAGGCTTGCTCGTACTCGCCGACACCGGTTAGAAACGCCGCCGCACGCTGCTCATCGAGCTCGGAGAGAAAATCGTCCAGCAGAAGCAGCGGAGCAGCACCGGTTCGATCGCGCATGACCGTATATTCGGCAGCCTTCAGGGCTAACACCGCCGTCCGCTGCTGCCCTTGCGATCCGTACGTCGCAAGCGCCTCACCGTCGAGCACGAACGTCACGTCGTCGCGGTGCGGTCCGACGATGGTTGTCTTCCGCGCGCGCTCCATCGCGCGCTGCTCGCCCTGGCGCCGCGCGATCGCGTCTCGCACGCCTTCTTCCGTCGTCTCCGCCGTCGCGACGTTCGGCGCGTAGCGCACTTCAAGCCGTTCCGCGCCATGCGTCCATGCCGCATGCACCGTGAGTGCCTCGCGGGCGAGTGCCTCGACTGCAACGCTTCGCGCGACCATGATTGCGCCGCCGGCGTCGGCAAGACTCGCGTCGTAGACCGAGAGGAGCGCTTCGTCGGGCTCCGACGGACCGCGCAGAAGCGCGTTCTTTTGACGCAGCGTCGCTTGATAACGCGCGAGGCTTCGATAGTACGCCCGATCTTGCTGCGCGAGCATGGTGTTCAGAAAAGCCCGGCGCAGTGACGGCGAGCCGGTGACCATCTGCAGATCTGCCGGAACGAACGTCACAACCGAGAGCGTGCCCAAGAACGCCGCGTACGAGACGTTTCGTCCACCGCGGCTGAACGTCTTTCGCGCGCCGCGTGGCAAGCGCGCGATCGAGCATGCGATGGTCGTGCGCTCCTCGTCATCGCGTACCACGTCGCCGCGGATGATCGCGCGTTGCTCCCCCGTGCGGATTGTGTCGGCATCGCGCGTCGTGCGAAAGGATTTTCCTATCCCGAGCATCGCGATCGCTTCGAGAAGGTTGCTCTTCCCTTGTGCGTTCTTTCCGATGAAAACGTTCAGCCCGGGTTGCGGCTCGAACTCGAGCTCGTCGTAGTTGCGAAAGTTCGATAGCGCGAGCCGCGCAAGCCTCACTGCCGCAAGGGCATGAGCACGTAGAGTTGCTCGCCGGCTTCCGATTCGGCGGGACGAATTGCGGCAGGTGAGAGTGGCCCTAAAAACTCCATGACGGTGCGAGGACCTTTCACGTGGTTCAGGATGTCGACGAGATAACGCGCGTTGAACGCGATCGTCAGATCCTCGCCCTCTTGTTCGATCTCGATCTCTTCGTAAGCGTTTCCGGAAATGTCGGAACTCGCCGTCAGCACGAGCGTTTGATTCGCGACCGCGAGCTTCACCATCGATGCGCGGTCACCGGCGACGAGCTCCGCTCGGCGCAGACCGGCGATGAGCGTTGCCGTGTTCACGGTCACTTTGCGATCGAACTTCGCGGGGATGACCTGTTGGTAGTTCGGATACTGTCCGTCGACGAGCCGCACGGTGACCGAGACGTCGCCGGCACTTAGCTGCAGTTGATTGCCGGCAGATCCCAGTGCGTTGAGCGAAATCGTTTCGGCGTTGCCGAAGTTGCGTGCTGCCTCAGCGAGCGCGCGTGACGGCACGATGTATCGTTCGTCCGCGGAAACGCCCGTATCGAGCGCGCTCCGATGCTTCGCAAGGCGGTAGCCGTCGGTAGCGATCATCGTTACGGCGTCGCCCGATACCTCGAGCAACGTGCCCATGAGAACGGCGCCACGCGCCTCTTCGGTGGACGCGGCAAAGATCGTCGCCTCGACGGCCTCGCGAAAGCGTTTCGCCGACATCGTCAGCTGCGCGCCGCGTGCCGCCGCCGGCAATGGCGGATACTCTTCCGCTGGAAGAGCGTGAAAGTCGTAGTTGCTTCGTTCGCATTTTACGCTCGCTCGCGTCGGTGTGCCGCTCAACTCGAGCTTCGCTGCGGGTAGGTTTCCGAGATAGCTCGAGAAGAGCTTCGCCGGCACCGTGACCGAACCCGATTCGCTCACATCGGCCTTGAAGGCGAGCTCCAGCGTCAGCTCAAGATCCGTCGCCCGCGCGACGACGCGCCCGTCTTCGGATTGCAGCAAGACATTCGAGAGAATCGGCACGGTCGTGTGAACGTTCACGATCTTGCTTGCGGCACCGACGGCCGTGGAAATGTCCTTCGTGTTACAAGTAAACTTCATCTTCCACCGTTGCGGACAGCGCGAAACGCGCTTCGTTATTTATAAAAGAAATCGTAGCCGTAGTAGTAGCGCGGTGCAAACTGTGGGGAAGCCCGTTCTTCTCAGCATTGAAGCGCGTTTGCGGCGGGAACATCGTGTGGATCGTTATTCGCGCTGATGCCTCGGTTCCACCGCGTCGCGACGTCCGTGAGTTTATCCACGCGAGAGGCGAGCCCTTGTGTGAAGGATCGTGCATTACGCGTTTTGGCACAAGGACATCAAGTGGGAGATCTTGTTTCGATACGTCTCGTCTCGCTCCATCTGATCTTTGATCTTATCGCGGGCGTACATAATCGTCGTGTGATCTTTCTTGCCGAAGTCGCGAGCGATTTGCGGAAGCGAATAATCCGTCAGCGTGGTCGCGATGAACATCGCGATCTGGCGTGGGCCAGCGAGGCGCTGATCGCGCCGGCCGTTGTCCATCTCTTTCACGGTTAGCCCGAACGCGCCGGCGACGGTCTCTTTGATCTTCGCAATGGTGACCCGCTGAAGCGGGGCCTGAGCAACGGCGCTCTTGAGGACTTCCGCGGCGAGCTCGGTCGTGATCGGGGCCTTCGTGAGCGATGCATAGGCGACGACACGAATGAGAGCGCCCTCGAGCTCGCGGATGTTCGACGGAATCACCTTGGCGATGAACGACGTTACCTCGTGCGGTACGGGAACGTTCTCGCTCTCGGCCTTCTTGCGAAGGATTGCTTCGCGTGTCTCGACGTCGGGCGCTTGAATGTCGGTCTGTAAACCCCACTCGAATCGAGAACGCAACCGCGCCTCGAGCGTCTGGATATCCTTGGGAGGACGATCCGACGAGAGCACGAGCTGACGGCCAGAGCTGTGAAGATCGTTGAACGTGTGGAAGAACTCTTCTTGCGTCGTCTCTTTGCCCGCGAGAAACTGCACGTCGTCGATGAGGAGAACGTCGACCTGACGGTAGCTCTTCCTGAACTCGGGCGTGCGGTTGTTCTGAAGCGCGATGATGAACTCATTCGTGAACTTCTCGCATGAAACGTAGAGCACGTTCGCGTGCGGGTTATCGACGAGGACGCGGTGACCGATCGCGTGCATCAGGTGCGTCTTGCCGAGCCCGACGCCTCCATACAAGAAGAGAGGGTTGTACGCTTTACCCGGCGTGCAGGCAACGGCTTGCGCGGCTGCGTGTGCGAACCGGTTGGATGCGCCGACGACGAACTCTCCGAACGTGTAGCGCCCGTTGAGATTTCCGGGGCGAGCGTCGTCCGCCGGGCGGACGGACGCGACGGCGACGTGCGAACTTTCGTGCGACGACACCGGTTCGGAAACGACGAAACGAAGATCGACGTCCGCATGAAGAACGTCGCGGATCGCCTCCAGAATCTCCCCACGCAAACGGTTTTCGCACCAATCGCGCGCGAGCGCGTTCTGCACTGCGATCGTAAGCTCGGATCCGTCGAGTGCGACGGGCTGCATCGGCTTGAGCCACATATTGAAGACGGGCTTGGTGAATTTGCGGTCCAGCGCATCCAGCACTGTTTGCCAGAGTTCGCTCGAGACGCTTGAACTGCCGATTGCCAACGCCATTGTGCTCACGACTCCACCTGCAACAAGATGAGCGACCGCGGCCACAACCCGGGGTGTGTGGATCGGGATCGAGGGCGCAACCGATTGGCGCAATGGGAAGCCGCTCCTGCGGAAATCATCCACGACCTTATGCACTTATCCACAGGGTGCATAACCACGATTTTGCGGCCTTTTCCGCCGTCTCGAAACCCCCGTTCGGGGGTGGGTCGAATTGGCCTCAATGCCAGCATCCATGCGGGTTTGCGCTGCAGCGGAGCAGGCGTATCTTGGGGTTCTTTCCACAGCCTTGTCCACAGATGTGGAAATGGGCGGCCAAACCTTGACGCTCGGCGGGCCCGCCCGGTATACTTGCGCAGCCCCAAGTCAGGAGTTCGACATAGGAAATGAAGCGGACGTATCAGCCGCACAACCGCCGTCGCAAGCGGGTTCATGGCTTCCTCGAGCGGATGCGGACGAAGAACGGCCGCAGAGTCCTTGCGCGCCGACGCAAGAAGGGCCGCCACCGTCTGACGGTTTGATGCGCAGCTACACAGCGCTGCGCCGGCGTGCCGAGTTTGCGGCAATGCGCCGTCGCGGCCGGTCGTGCTCGCGCCCGACGCTCGCGCTCTATCGCTCGCCCGCTTACGGAGCGGGTCGCTCCGTCGCAGGGATCACCGTCTCTACGGCCGTTGGGAAGGCGGTCGTCCGCAATCGCGTGCGCCGCAGAATTGCGGCTGCGCTGCACGAGTTGCTCCTGGGGCGTACGCCTGAGCGACTGCTCGTCATTGCCAAGCCGCCCGCCGCAGCGGCCGATTTTCATCGTCTTCGCAGCGATTTGCGCTTCGCGCTCGAAGCTGGAGCAGCGTCCCGATGATCTCCCGAACGATGGTCACGCTCGTGCGCCTCTATCAGCGGCTGCTTTCGCCGCTGTTGCCTCCGGCATGCCGCTTCTACCCGACGTGCTCCGAGTACGCGGCGCAAGCGATCGAGCGTTACGGCGTCCTTCGCGGAGCGTGGCTCGCCGCGCGTAGGATATCGCATTGCCATCCGTGGCATCCGGGCGGCGTCGATCTCGTTCCGGACCGTACGAAGTAGAAGGCCGAAGACAAGCGTGCACATTCTCTTCGCGTCGCTGCTCGATCCGTTCGTCGCCTTTCTCTGGCTCGTCGTCGAGCACATCAACGCGGTCGTTCATAACCTCGGATGGAGTCTCATCATTCTCGCCGCGCTTATTCGCGGCGCGTTTTGGGGACTGAACGTCAAGCAGTTCAAAGCGATGCTCGCGATGCAGCGCGTCGCGCCGCAACTCAAGCGTATACAAGAGCGCTACAAGGGCGATCAGCAGCGGATCCAGCAAGAGACGATGGCGCTCTATCGCGAGACGGGCGTCAACCCGCTGGCCGGATGCCTTCCGATGCTCGTGCAGCTGCCCATTATCTACAGCGTCTACTGGGTCGTGCAGCTGAACAGAACGTGCGTGGCGCAAAAGCCGTACTGGCACAACGGCATGGCGGACTTTCTCAACTTTCCGTTGCACCAGATGCTGCATTTTCTCTGCGCGAAAAGCCAAGGATTTCTCTGGATCGGAAGCAGCATCGCGACGCACGTTCCGCACGTGTTCGGCAAGACGATCCTTGCGTCGAATCTCGCCGATTCCGATTTAATCCTCGTCGTGCTCTACGCCGCGTCGATGTATTTCAGCGTGCGATACGGAAGCGCGCCGGCCACCGATCCGCAACAGGCGCAGATGCAGCGCATGATGGCGATCATCTCGCCGCTCATGATCGGCTACTTCGCATGGAACTATCAGTGGCCGTCGGCAATGGTGCTCTACTGGCTCGCCTACAACATCTTCACGATGGCGCAGCAAATCTACATGCTGAGACGCTATCACCAGCCGCTCTCGATGCTCGACTCGGAGCACGTGCTTACGGAGGATGCCGGCAAGCCGAAAGCGCTTCCCGGAGGCGACGGAGCATCCAAGCGCGCGGCAGCGATCACAGATGACGCGAGCGGCAACGGCGGCCAGAACGCTCAACAAACTGAAGGGACCGGACGTCGCCGGCGCCGCAAGAAGAAGAAAAAGAGAGGGATGTAAACCCGACTGATGATTTACGAAGACGATTACGAGTTCGAAGAGCAGCCGGCGTACGTGCGTGACCGGCAGATTTCCGGAAAGAGCGGCGGCCGCTCGCGAGACGGCGGTGGACGACGACGAGAGCGTGCGCCGCGACGGCGCTCGGGGTCGCAGGAAGTTCCCGAGTCAGCGAAATCCGCGCGCGACCTTCTCGGAGGAATTCTCGAACGCATGGGGGTCGCGCCGGTCGAGATCGATTTCATCGAACGCGACGAAGGAGAGTACCTCGAGGTCAACGGACCCGATCTCGCCGCGCTCATCGGGCGCCGCGGCAACACGCTCGAAGCGCTCAATCACGTCTTCAATAACATCATCAACGCCGGCGTGCGCAGTAACCGGCGTTACTACACGATCGACGCGGAAGGCTATCGCGCACATCGTGCGGAGCAGCTGAAACGTCTTGCACTTGCAACGCAGGAGCGTTGCGTGCGCGACGGAGCACCGCAGTCGCTCGAGCCGATGCTGCCATCCGAGCGCAAGATCGTCCATCTCGCGCTTGCGAACAGCGACGTCGTGCGCACGGAGTCCGAAGGCGAAGAGCCCGAGCGCAGGGTCGTCGTCTTTCCGCTCTAGCACGACGGTGAACGCGCGCGGCGAAACGATCGCCGCCGTCGCAACGCCGCCAGGGCGCGGAGCGATCTCGATCGTTCGGATCAGTGGACCGGCGGCGGGCGACGTCGCTACGGCCGTCTTGCGCACGCGTTCGCCGCTGCGCGCGCGTCACGCGACGAACGCCGAAATTGTCGACGCGTCCGGTGCGCTCGTCGATCGCGGAATCGCTATTTTCTGGTGCGCGCCGCATAGCTACACCGGTGAGGATGTTCTCGAGCTGCACGTGCACGGCAGTCCCGTCGTCGTGCGCAGGGCTCTCGAATCTGCACTCACTGCGGGCGCGCGGCTCGCGGAGCCGGGCGAGTTCACGCGACGCGCGTATGCAAACGGCAAGATGGATTTGAGCGAGGCGAACGCGGTCGCCGATCTCATCGCAGCGGAGACGCGAGCGGCCGCGGCGGCCGCGCTTGCAAATCTCGGGGGCGCGCTCGCGGCGGAAGTCCGCCAGTCGCGCGACGCGTTGGAAGCGCGTCTGGAGGAGCTCGCCGGCGCGATCGACTTTCCCGACGAGGTTCCCGATCCGCCGCCAGCGCAGCTAGACGCGGCAATCACCGAAGTTTTCGAACGTCTCCGCGCGCTTCGCGACGATGGTGAACGCGGCAGGCTTTTTCGCGAAGGAACGAGCGTCGCAATCGTTGGCCCGCCCAACGCGGGCAAGTCGTCGTTGCTGAACGCGCTCTTGGGCCAGGAGCGTGCGTTGGTCTCGGAGTTACCCGGGACGACGCGCGACACGATCGAGGAATCAATCGTCGTCGACGGCGTACCCGTACGTCTCGTCGATACCGCCGGATTGCGAGCGCATGCGGACCGGCTCGAAGCCGCCGGTATCGAGCGCACGCGACGTGCGATAGACGAGGCGCGCATTGCGCTCGTTACGCTCGACGGCTCGCGCGCACTCGGCGACGCCGAGCGCGACGTTCTGCGCATCACGGAAAGGCGGGATCGTATCGTGTTCTTCAACAAATCCGACGCCGGCGTCGCGGCGTACGACGAAATCACCGCGCTCGATGCCATTTCCGGCAGTGTCTACGAGGCTGCGACGCTCGCCGCGCTGCGGACCGCGATCGCGCGAGTCGGCTGGGGTGGAGAGCAGTTCGACTTCTCGAGACCGCATCTCGCTGCGGCGTTCGAGATCGATGCCGTCACTGAAGCGCTCGAGGCTCTCGCGCATGCGCGCGCGACGCTTGCTGCCGGCGACCCAGTGGACCTCTGTTCAGGCGATTTGCAACGCGCCGTGGCGGCACTCGGGCACGTCAGCGGCGAACGCGCGACGGAAGCGCTGCTCGACGGCATCTTTGCGCGGTTCTGCATCGGAAAGTAGCTCGTGAGAGCGCGATTGCCGTCGTTTCTCTGCGCATGCGCGATGCTCGCTGCGAGCGGCTGTACGCGGGAACATCGCCCTTGGGGCGTTCCCGGTGAAGTACGGATTGGATACCTCGGCACGATCTACACGCTCAACCCGATCGTCGCGTTCGGCCAACGGCTCATCGATCTCACGCAGCTCTACGCGCAGCCGCTCGTCGGAATCGGCCCGGCGAATACCGCAACTCCCGTTCTCTGCGCGGTCGTGCCGAGCGTTGCAAATGGAGGCGTCTCGCGCGATGGATTGACGATCACGTATCATTTGCGCCACGGAGTGCGTTTCGCAGACGGCGTTCCGTTCACGTCTCGTGACGTCGCCTTCACGTATCGCGCAATTCTCGACGCGCGCAATCCCGTTACCGAGGCGGAGCCGTATCGTCGCATCGCGGCGCTCGAAACGCCGAACGCCTATACGGTCCGAATTCGCCTCAAGCACCGTTGGGCCGGCGCCGTGCATGAGCTCTTTGCCGCCTCAGATTATGTCTACGGGATTCTGCCGGCGCATGCGTTCTCGAGTACTGACGTGACGCGCGCGAGTTGGAACGATCGTCCATTCGGGACGGGACCCTTCCTCGTAACGTCGTGGACGCGAGGCGACAGCGTCATACTCGAGCGAAATCCTTATTTTCGCCCCGTTCCTCGTCTCGAGCGCATCGTCGTGAAGATGCTTCCCGACGAGAATACCGCGTTCGTCGCACTGCAAGCGCACGCGATCGACTTTACCGACATCACCTACGAGCAACTCGCTGAGGCTCGCGCCGATAAGAGCATCGCGGTCGTCGCGGTACCGCGCAACGAAGCAGACGATTTGGAGATGCAGACGCAGAGCGCCGCAATGCGAGATCTGCGCGTGCGCGAAGCGGTAGCATACGCGGTCGACCGGGCGACGATTGCACGTGCGGTCTACCGAGGGACGAGTCCGCTTGCAACCACGGAGATCCCGCCCCTGTTTCGCGAGCACGATGCGTCGATTCGCGCGTTGCCGTACGATCCCGCACGAGCGCGTGCGTTGCTCGCCGGACGCCATCCAACGGTGCGCATCTCGTTCAACGCATCCGAAGAGACGTATCGCGCCACCGCAACGGTCCTTCAGGCGAATCTTGCCGCGGTCGGCTTCGATGCGATCCTGCGTGGGTCGGTGCCAAGCGTGCTCTACGCGCCGCCTGCTCAAGGTGGCGTCCTCTACGACGGACGATTCGAGATCGAGGTCGGCGGGTGGTACGGCGGCCTCGATCCGGAAGCGTCGGAGCCCTGGACGTGCGCGAACCGCGCGCCCAACGGCCCGAACGTCGCCCGCTGGTGCGACCCGCGCTACGACGCGGCCTACGCCCAGCAGCAGGAACACCTCGACACGCGGGCTCGCATGCGAGCGTTCCACGTGATGCAACGACGCATTCACGATGAGCTCCCAGCAATTTTTCTCGTCTATCGCACGGAGTTTGAGGCGATCAACCCCTCGCTGCGCGGCTTTAGGCCGAACATGCTCTACAACTTCGGCCAGACCGAAGAGTGGTCGTTACAGCCGTAGGAGAGTGAACGTCGCGCGCCGGCGTCAAATATGACGCAGCGATGCAAATACGTGGAAGCGGCGATGCCGGCGTCATCGTCGTCGGCGGGGGACACGCCGGAGTCGAAGCGGCGCTCGCCGCGGCGCGGCTTGGCGTGGAGACGCTACTCGTCACCGGAAATCCCGAGAAAATTTGCACGCTTCCGTGCAATCCGTCGATCGGAGGAAGCGCAAAGGGGCAGATCGTTCGGGAGATCGACGCGCTCGGTGGAGCGATGGGCGTGCTTGCCGACGCGTGCAGCCTCCACGCGCGTTTTCTCAACGAAAGCAAAGGCCCGGCGGTGCGCGCGCTGCGCGCGCAGATGGACAAGCCGTCCTACGCGTTGCGGGCGATCGCGCTTTTGCGAGCGCAATCGCATCTCACGATCGTGCAAGGCCTCGTCGAGGATCTGCTCATCGACGGCGGTGCCGTCTGCGGCGTTCGTTGCGCCGAAGGAGCGACGTATACGTCGCGTAACGTCGTGCTCGCAACGGGCACGTTTCTCGGAGGGAAGACGTTTCGAGGCGACGTGACGGCTGACGAAGGACGTTTCGGAGAGCCACCGGCAATAGGATTATCACACGCGCTGCGGCGCATCGGCTTTCCGACGCAGCGTTTGAAGACGGGAACGCCGCCGCGCATTGCGCGCGAAAGCGTCGATGCGAACGCGATGCGGTTGCAGGCTCCAAGCCCGATTCCACTGCGTTTTTCCTATGGAAGTCCATTGCGTTTTGCGGGGCCGCAACTTCCGTGCTACGTCACCGAAACGAACGAGAGAACGCATCGACTGGTACGCGAAAATCTCCATCGCTCGCCGCTTTACGGACTCGATTTAATTCGTGGGATCGGACCGCGGTATTGCCCGTCGATCGAAGACAAAGTCATCAAGTTCGCGCACAATCCGACGCATCAGATTTTCATCGAGCCGGAGGGCTGGAACGAACCAACGCTCTACGTCGGCGGCTTTTCGACGTCGCTTCCCGGCGGCGTGCAACTCGAGATGCTGCATACGCTTCCCGGGTTGGAGTCGTGCGAGATGCTTCGCGGGGGATACGCAGTCGAGTACGACATGGTGCCGCCGCTCGAGTTGCGCGACACGCTCGAAACGCGACGCGTCGCTGGTCTCTTCCATTGCGGCCAGCTTAACGGGACCTCCGGATACGAAGAGGCGGCGGCGCAAGGGCTCGTGGCCGGAATCAACGCCGCGCGCCGCGCGCTGGGGGCCGAGCCGATGCGGATCGCGCGCTCACAGGGCTACATCGGCGTCATGATCGACGACCTCGTGACGAAAGGCGTCGACGAGCCGTATCGCATGCTCACGTCTCGCGCCGAGCACAGGCTTCTACTACGCCACGACAACGCGGATCTTCGACTCACGCCGCTCGGGCGAGAGATGGGATCGGTCGACGACGCGGCTTGGGAGGCTTTTGAAGAGCGAAAGACCGCGCTCTCCCAGGCATTGGAGCAGGTGCGGCGCCGCCGGCTTGGTCCGTTCTTGCGACAGCCGGCGATTGGCTACGAAGAGGTCGCCGGACGCTTTGACACGCCTCTGGAGCCCGAGATCGGCGAGCGCGTCACGATCGAGGTGAAGCTCGAGGGGTACGTGGAGCGGGCAGAGATCGCGATCGCGCGCGCCGCGCATAACGAAACGCAGACCATTCCGGAAATGCTTGACTATGCCATGATACGGGCACTATCAACTGAGGCACGTGAGAAGTTGGCAAAACACCGTCCCCGCACGCTAGGAGCTGCGGGACGCGTTCCGGGAGTTACGCCTTCCGACGTCGCGATCCTCAGCGTGGCGCTGCATCGCGATCGTACGCAACGCGGGACGGGCGCCTGCACGATTCCCGCGTCGTAGCAGAGTCCTGCCAAAACGGCCGCTGCCTTCATAGGCAAGGGTGGCCGGCAGTCGCTCCGAGAACAGATTACACGCTTGCGTCTGGTGTAGAAGATACGATCCAGAAATCAGCACGGCACGGTTGTTGCGCCGAAGGAGTCCTGGTATTGGTGGACCGTCCGTGCAGGCCAGGGTGGAGAATCGGGAATCCCTGGGACGCAACGTTCTCGGACCTAAAACCGAGTGGTGGATCTCAAACGCTCTCTAACCGAGAGCGCTTTGCCTTTATGGGCGGCCGCTCAGCGTCGTCTTGCAACAGGCACCAAGCGCGGCCGTGTAGCACCCTCTCGTCCAATGGCGACGGGGAGACTCGAATCGTTGCTGCAAGAGTCCGGTGTCGCTACGGAACACGCCGGACTGCTTGCCAGCTACGGCGAGCTCGTTCTTGAGGCTAACCGGCGAACGAACCTCACCGGAGCGAGGACGGTCGAAGCCTTTTGCGAGCACATCATCGATAGCTTGAAGATTCTGCCCTACGTTGCGGATCCGCATGTTGACGTCGGATCGGGTGCCGGCATTCCGGCGATACCGCTGGCCATCGTCGGCGGGGTGCGCGTTACGATGATCGAGGCGACCTCCAAGAAGGCGCGCTTTTTGGAGAAGGCGGCAGCCAACCTTGGACTTCGCGTCGTGGTCGTCGCGGAGCGAGCCGAGAAAGCTGCGCACAATGCCGAATTACGAGAGCGGTTCGAGTCCGGAACGGCGCGCGCCGTCGCCGCCGCCACGACAACCGCTGAACTACTTCTGCCCTTCATCGCGGTGTATGGGCGGGCGGTGCTTCAGCGCGGGCAAATGAGCAGTGCCGAGCGGAATACCCTTTCGGACGCTGCGCTCGTCCTCGGCGGGCACGTAGAGGGGTACTATCCGGGAGGCGGGGAACGCGAGATCGTCATTCTTCGCAAGGATTGCTCGACGCCGCCGCGCTTCCCACGCCGTATCGGCATTCCCGCGAAGCGTCCTCTATGCGAGAATGTTTCACGGGAAACATTCTAAGCCGAAACCCCGCCTCTCCAGCATTGGTCTTGAGGGCGACGAAGAGCAAAAACCACAAAGCCGAAGAAATAATGATATATCGCGACGTATCGAATATGGGCATATGGCTGCGGTAGCCGCCGCCTCGACCCATGCACACGGAGCTGGCAACCGTTGGTTGATCGCACTGACGGTCATGCTCGGCATGATCATGGCGATCATCGACGCGACGATCGTAAACGTCGCACTGCCGACGATTGCAGGCAATCTTGGCGCCTCGATCGACGACGTCGCTTGGGTTGCGACGGGATACTTACTGTCGGCAATTATCATCATGCCGCTCAACGGGTGGCTCACCGCGTACTTCGGACGGCGGAACTTTTACGCCGCGTGCATTGCAATCTTCACGATCGCGTCGTTCCTTTGCGGAACCGCGACGAGCATTTGGCAACTGACGTTTTACCGCGTGATCCAGGGCATCGGCGGCGGCGCGCTCCAACCGACGGCACAAGCACTGCTCTTTGAGACGTTTCCACCCGAGGAGCGCGGGGGAGCGATGGCGATCTTCGGGATCGGCGCGATGTTCGGACCCGCGATTGGGCCTCTACTCGGAGGATACATCGTCGACAACGCCTCCTGGCCGCTCATATTCTTCATCAATATCCCGATCGGAATCGTCGCGTTTCTCATGACGCTCTCGTTCATTCCAAACCCGAGTTATCACGAGAAGCCGAGGAGCGGTCTCGACATCTTGGGGTTGAGTTTTCTCGTCGCGGGACTCGGCTCGCTGCAGTACGTGCTCGAGCGAGGTCAGCACGACGACTGGTATAGTTCCGGAACGATCGCGGTGTTGTCCGTCGTCGCAGTCGGCGGCGTCGTGGGATTCATCGTGAAGATGCTGCGGACGCATCCGCCTCTCGTGGACTTGCGCGTCTTCCGATTTCGCGAGTACACGGTCGGCAATATTCTGCTCTCGATTCTCGGCTTCGGACTTTTCGGTACGACGCTCATCATGCCGTTGTTCTTTCAAGGCATTGCGGGAATGTCGGCATTCGAAACCGGATGGGTGCTTTTCCCCGGTGCCATCGCTACGGCGGTGTCGATGTTTATCGTCGGCCGTCTCATCAATCGCATGGACGCCAGAATCCTCGTCTCAGGTGGGTTGATTCTCTTTGCAATGTCAACGTGGATGCTCGGCGGTTTGAATCAAGACACGGGATACTGGGACGTGTTTTATCCGCGCGTCATTCAAGGACTGGCATTGGGATTGCTCTTCGTGCCGCTTTCGACGGTGATGCTCGGACCCGTACCGCGTGAAGAACTTGCAGGAGCGAGCGGCGTCTCGAACCTCGTTCGTCAAATCGGCGGAAGTCTAGGAATCGCGATTCTCACGACACTACTCGCGCGTCAGACCGCGATCGCATGGTCCGCGTACGCAGGGGGCGTTACGACGGCGCACGGCTACGCAGCCGGGACGTTAACGGGGCTCGTCGCGCAACAAGCGTCGGTGAACGCGTACGATTATCTTTTCCGGCTCAGCGCGATCGTGTTCATCGCAACGCTGCCGCTCGTCATCTTTCTGCGTCCTTCGCGCCGAGCAAGCAGCGGCGCCCCGCCGGCGATGGCGGAGTAGCGGAATAACCGTGACGCTCGCGGACGAGCGGCTTGCGGAGGCGTTACCGGGTGGGACGCTCTACGCAGTCGGCGGCCGCGTGCGCGACGAGATCCGCGAGGCTTCGGGCGACGAACGCAGCGAGGTCAAAGACTACGACTACGTCGTTACCGGCGTGCCGCTCGACGAGTTGCGAACGCGACTGGAGCGCATTGGCCGCGTCGACCTGGTCGGCGCGTCATTCTCCGTTCTGAAAGTGACGCTCGACGGTACGACCGTCGACGTTGCGCTACCGCGGCGGGAGCGTTCCACCGGCACCGCCCACCGCGACTTCGTCGTTGAAGGCGCTCCCGACGTTCCGTTGGAGGACGATCTCGGGCGGCGCGACTTTCGTATGAATGCGATGGCGCGGGCAATTCCGTCCGGCACTCTCGTCGACCCGTTCGGCGGTGAATCCGACGTGCGCGCACGCCGGATCGACATCATCGACGATCGCGCATTCGAAGAGGATCCGCTGCGCATGCTGCGAGCCGCGCAGTTCGCCGCGCGATTCGAATATGCGTTAACGCCGCGCGCGCTCGCCGCAATGCGAGCCTCTGCACTGTATGCAGACACGGTATCCGGCGAACGAATAGCGGACGAACTTACGAAGCTGTTGACGCTCTCTGCGCGGCCCTCTGTCGGGCTTGAGATTCTCCGCGAGACCGGCGTGCTCGCGGTTCTCGCTCCCGAGCTCGTCGAGGGCGTCGGGGTCGAACAGAACCAGTGGCACGCCTACGACGTCTGGCATCACGCGCTCGCAAGCGTAGACGCAACGCCGCGCGGCGATCTCGTCCTTCGGCTCGCAGCGCTGTTGCACGACGTCGGAAAGCCGCGCACGAAGCGAGGACCACACTTCTACCGGCACGAGCAAATCGGCGCGGAGATGGCGCTTGCGATGCTTCGGCGACTGCGTTTTTCTAACGGCATTGCGGAGACGACTGCGCGGCTCGTGCAGTCGCACATGTACGCCGCAGATCCGGAGCTCTCCGATGCGGCACTCCGCCGATCGATCCGACGCATCGGTGTCCTGAACTTGGAGCGGCAGTTCGCACTGCGTCGCGCCGATATCGCGGGTTCCGGTCTTCCGAAGCGCGACGATTCGAACGAGCGCTTCGAGGAGCGCGTTCGTGAAGAAGTCGCTCGAAAACCGGCGTTCTCGATCGCGGATTTGGCCGTCGGCGGCAGCGACGTCATCGACGCGATGATCCGCGGTGGCGCCGCGTCCGAGGGATTTCGTGGCGACGCGCGCGTCGGCGACGCGTTGCGCGAGCTTTTCGAGCAGGTTACGGAACGGCCCGAGCGTAACGAGCGGCAAACGCTCTTGGCACTGCTGGATGAACGGTTCAAGCGACGGCTCGCATAGACGGGCGCGCATCATCGCGCTCGTCAATCAGAAGGGCGGCGTCGGAAAATCAACGACAGCCGTCAATCTCGGCGCGGCTCTCGCAATGATCGGCAGACGCGTGCTCGTCGTCGACGACGACCCTCAGGGAAACGCGACGACCGGGTTTGGCATCGAGAAGAGCGCGCTCCGAGCGAGCATCTACGAAGTGCTCATGCGAAACGCGCCGCTCGAGGACGCAATCTGCAAGACGGAGATCGACTTGCTGCAGATCGTGCCCGCGACGATCAACCTCGCGGGGGCCGAGATCGAGCTCGTCTCCGAGCTTTCGCGCGAGACGCGGCTGCGCGACGCGCTGCAATCGGTTGTGGAGCAATACGACTACGTGCTCGTCGACTCACCTCCATCGCTCGGCTTGTTGACGATCAACGCGCTCGTCGCGGCCGGTGAAGCGATGATTCCGGTGCAAGCCGAGTTCTATGCTCTCGAAGGTCTTTCGCAGCTCACGGGCGTCGTCAACCGCGTGCGGGAAGCGCTCAATCCGCGGCTGCACGTGAGCGGTGTCCTCGTGACGATGTACGACGGTCGTACGCGCCTCGCCGTCGAGGTACTCGCGGAGCTGGCGCGCTTCTTTCCAGAGCAGATTTTCAAAACGCAGATACCGAGGAACGTTCGCCTTTCAGAGGCACCGTCGTACGGAAAGCCCGTCATGCTCTTCGATCCGAAGAGCCGCGGCGCACAGGCGTACGCAGCGCTCGCGCGCGAGGTTGCCGAGCTCGCGGGAGCACGCGTATGACGCCCAAACCCGCGCGAGGTCTCGGACGCGGCCTCGACGCGCTGCTCGGAAGTGCGCCACTGCCAGTCGCGACCCAGGCGGAAAGCGCGGCATTACGCGAGATTCCACTCGATCGCATCGTGCCCAATCCGTTTCAGCCGCGAAAGAGCTTCGAAGAATCGGCGCTCGCGGCGCTGACGCGCTCCATCGAGGAGCACGGCGTGCTCGTTCCCATCATCGTTCGTCCGAAAGGCGAGCGTTTTCAAATCGTGGCCGGCGAACGCCGCTGGCGCGCCGCAGCGGCGCTGCATCGACCGACGATTCCAGCGATCGTACGCGAGGAGGGAGATCGCGAGTCGCTCGAGATGGCGATCGTCGAGAACTTGCAGCGCGAAGATCTGAATCCGCTCGAGGAAGCTGCCGGCTTCGCGCAACTCGTCGACGACTACGATCTCACGCAAGAAGACGTTGCCCGCCGCGTCGGAAAGAGCCGTCCCGCGGTCGCGAATGCACTCCGCCTTCTCTCTCTGCCAGACGACGTCAAAGCGATGATCGCGCGAGGTGCGCTCACGGGCGGGCACGCGCGGGCCCTGCTCGCCGCGCCAGAGAGCGAACGCGCCGCGCTTGCGGCGCGCGCCGTCGCCGAAGGCTTGAGCGTGCGTGCGCTCGAGCGTCTCGCATCGG
>JASHPC010000097.1 GCA_030038335.1 Vulcanimicrobiota bacterium | reverse complement strand
GAGGGTACGCCCGGCCGGCATGCCCGCGGGATATGTCATGGTCTCGCCCTGCGTTCGCACGATGGGCGAACATTGGGCGAATCCTTCGAACCTCAATGCTCCCATCTACGGAACGTGGCAGGGGAAGATCGTCTTCAGCGAGATGATGTGGCCGCTCACGCAACTCCAGAAGGGCGTGAGCTATGCGAACCTTCGCGCGCTTCCCGGATACCACATCGACCACATCGACTTCGAGTTCGAGCCGCACGGTCACGCGGGGATGCCTGTTCCGCATTACGACCTGCACGCATATTACGTCTCGCCGGCCGAGGAGGCTCGCATCTGCCCCAACGGAGAGCGAGACATGGCGATGAAGCCTACGAACGTTCGCTAACCGCGAGTAGGCGGTCAATCGTGAAGCGGCGCCGTTTCGTCTGTGGCAGCATCGCTGCCGTAACGACGCTCGGCGTCGCTCCATGCGGGGCAGCGTCGGAGTTTCCGGGAACGCTCGCTGTCGTGGCGCAACGCGTTCGTGACGACGAGCCATTTGCCGCCCGCAACGCGCACGTGCAGCTGCCGGCAGCCTCGGTCATCAAGCTCGTGATCCTCATCGGCATCGCGCGCGAAATCGACGCCGGGTCGCTGCGATGGAGTGACACGCTCGCCATTCGGTCGCGCGAGATCGTCGCTGCGTCGGAGTCCTTCGGAAGCGTCGCTCCGGGAACTCGGGCTAGCGTTCGCGCACTCGCGTATGCAATGGTGACGCAGAGTGACAACACAGCCGGGAACGTCTTCGCGGACCATCTCGGATTCGCGCGCGTGAACGCCGTCGCTGCATCGTTGAGTTTACGACAGACAGCTCTTCGCCGGCATTTCATGGATTTCGCAACGCGCGCACGCGGCATCGACAACACGACAAGTGCAGCCGATATGGCCACCCTCCTGCTCGGCATCGAGCGAGGCGCCATCGACGAGCATACGAGCGTCGCTTCTCCGACATCGTGCCGTGCCATCCTCGGCATGATGCTGCGACAAGAGGATCGCGAGACTATACCTGATGGGATCGGACGGCACGTGACCATCGCAAACAAGACGGGAGTGCTTCCGGACGTGCGTAACGACGTTGCGATCGTCGACCCGTACGGGGAACGCGCCTACGTCGTGGCGATTCTTTCCCGTTTTACGCCGAGCGCGCAAGCGCGCGCGTACGCGTTGCTGCGCGACGAGGCGCACGCAATCGATCGGCTCGCATTGCATGCCGGTTGAAGCGCTCGCTGTTGCGGTCGAGGTCGCGCGCGAAGCGGGTGGCCTGCTTCTCGATCATATTCACCGCCCGCTGGAGATTCGTGAGAAGGAGCGCCGAGCGGACATCGTAACCATCGCAGACGCGGCCAGCGAGCGTCTCATCGTCGAGCGTCTCTCCGAACGCTATCCCGATGCGACGATCGTCACCGAGGAGAGCGGCGTTCGCGCCGGATCGTCGCGCGAACGCTGGATCGTGGACCCGCTCGATGGCACGACGAACTTCGCGCACGCTTATCCGTTGTGGAACGTCAGCATTGCGTACGAACGCGACGGAGAGGTCGTCGCCGGCGTCGTGTACGCGCCATGGATGGACGAGTGTTTCACGGCGACGCGTGGCAACGGTGCCCGTCTCAACGGCGTTGCGATTCGCGTCTCGGAGGTAGCGCGCCTCGGCGACGGTCTTATCTGCACTGGATTTCATCCCGCTGACTACGACCGTAACGGTGCGCAGTTTGCATCGGTTTCGCACCGCGCGCAAGGCGTCCGTCGCGACGGAGCGGCGGCGCTCGACCTCGCCTACGTCGCGTGCGGTCGTTTCGACGGTTTCTGGGAGTTCGATTTGCACGCTTGGGACGTAGCGGCGGGAACGCTTCTCGTCGTCGAAGCCGGTGGTTGCGTCACGCGGATCGATGGCAGCAAGCCGGCTCTCGACGCCGGTTCGATTCTAGCGACGAACGGCGCAGTACACGCCGAGCTTCAAGAGACGCTACGCGTTCGCTGACGAACCTCTCAACCGATCCACGGCCTCGAAGAAACGTGCGATCTCTTCTTCGGAGGTGTAAAAGTGCGGTCCGACGCGTATGCCGCAGCCGGGACGATAGTCGACGAAGACGCGCTCCGCGACGAGCGCCCCGCAGATGCGCTCTGCGCCGTCGAAGTCCATTCCTATCCATCCGGAGCGGTGCTCGGGATCGAGCGGCGTCGGTACGGTAAAGCCGCGTTCGAGTGCTCCTTGCGCGAGAAGCGTCGTCAGCGCCACGTTGTAGCGGCGGATCGCGCCGACGCCGATGCTGCGAATCATATCGTGACCGGCGCGCGCGGCGACGTAACCGGGAATCGTCGGCGTTCCGTGCCCAAAACGGTACATCGACGGAGAATACTCCATGGGCGCGGGCTCGAATGCGAACGGGCGTGCGTGCGCCATCCATCCGGTGACGGCCGGATGAAGCTGCGTCATCAACGACGGTCGAACGTAGATCCACCCGCAGCCCGGGCCTCCGCAGAGCCATTTGTGCGAGCCGCCGGTAACGACGTCGAGATCGAGCTCCGTGACGTCGTACGGAAACACGCCTGTCGTCTGATACGCATCGACGCAGAGCAGCGCACCGGCTTCGCGACAGCGGCGCTGCACCGCAGCGACGTCCGCGATGGCTCCGGAGACGTAATAGGCGTGCGATATTACGACGAGCGCCGTGCGCTCGCAGATCGATTCGAGGATTCGCTCGGTTTCAATCGTGCGTCCATCATCTGACGGAACGACGACCGTTTTCGCTCCGAAGCGTTCCCACTCGCGCCAAACGTACGTGAGAGATGGGAACTGGAGCGCTTCGTACACGACTTCTCGCCGTCCATGTCTGAAATCGAAGCACGACGCGTGCGCAGCCTGAAGCACGGAGACGTTCGGCCCGAGGAAGATGCTGCCACGCGTCGCGCCAACGATCTCGGCGATGCCGTCTGCAATCGCTCCGATGCTCGGAAGCCAACGTTCCCATGCCTCGGGGCCTTCCTCCATCCAATCGTTCCAATACGCGTCGAGCGCTGCGCGTGCGCCGGCCGGCGCGGCGCCCATCGAGTGACTGACGAGGTACGTCGACCGCTCGAGCGCGGGAAACTCTTCCCGGTGCAGCGGACGCGGCGACGTAGCCTTCATCCGTAGCTGCCGCTGCCGAGGTACGTGCGCACCTCCCAGAGCTCGGGAAAGAGACGATAACGCAGCGTACCTTCGAGGTATGCTGCGCCCGGAGATCCGCCGGTCCCGCGCTTCTGCCCGATCATGCGCTCGACCATTCGCACGTGGCGTCCGCGCCACAGCAGGAGGCGCTCGTCGAACTCGATGAGATCTTCGAGAAGAAGATACAAATCGTAATAGCGCTCTGAGTCACCGTAGATCGCGCGATACGTGTCGATGAGATCGTCGTGCGTCGCCGTTGCGAAGCCGCGCGTCGCGAGGAACGTCCTGACGCGATCGTACAGCGAGGGTTCGCGAAGCCGTCGCTCGAGGCGCGCGCGCTGGGACTCGTCGAGCACGAGATGCTTCAGCGTCTCCTCATTGCGAACGCCGCAGAGAAACTCTATCTCTCGAAACTGAATTGACTGAAATCCGCTCGCCGGGTTCAGATGGTCGCGAAACGCATTGAACTCTTGCGGCGTCATCGTCTCGAGAACGTCGACTTGCTCTTCGAGAATTCTCTGCACGGCGTGAACGCGCCGAAAGAGTTTACCGGCGCGGAGGACGTCGCCGGCATCCAACGCTCCGACCAAAGCGTCGAGCTCGTGAAGCAGCTGCTTGAACCAAAGTTCGTACACTTGGTGAATGACGATGAAGAGCATCTCGTCGTGATGCGGAGGGCTCGAGAGCGGACGTTGCAGCGAGAGGAGCTCGTCGACGTGCAGGTACGAGCCGTACGTGAGTTGCGCGTCCCCGGGTCTATTCACCGCAGCGCTGCGTACTGTTCGTCGATCGTTCCACGCAAGACGTGCCACGTCATCGCGAAGTCGGCGCAAACCGAAGCGATCGGCGCGCGAAACGTTTCCGGAGCGTTCCGCTCGATCAGCGCGTGAGAAAGCCATGCTGGCATCAAACCTGCTGCGAGACCAGCCGCAGCGAGCCAAGGCTTGCGCGATGCGATGCCGGCGAGGACGAGCGCCGTGCCGCAGAGGGTTCCGCACACATGCAACGCGCGCGTGCGCGGATCGGAGTGCGCCCACAGATAGTGCGGCCAAAACTCGCCGAAGCTCACCCGACGGGCATACGGGGCTCGGGCGGCATCTCCTCGAAATGGCAGGGCCGTGCGTGTAGCCGCTCCGCTCCTGCTCGTGCTCTTGCCGGCGCTCGCCGCGTGCTCGCGCGCGAACGTCCCGTCGCCCGCG
>JASHPC010000096.1 GCA_030038335.1 Vulcanimicrobiota bacterium | reverse complement strand
CAAGAAGATTCCGAACGTGCAGCGCATCAAGACGATCTTTCAACGCGTCGGAGGGCGGTTCAAGTGAAGGTTGCGTTCTATCCCGGATGCGTCTCCAAAGGTGCGTGTCCGGAGCTCTACGTCGCGGCGCACGCGATCGCCGAGCCGCTGGGCCTCGAGCTCGACGAGCTGACGGAAGCTCCCTGCACGGGTGCCGGGGTACTCACCGAGCAGAATCCCGATCTTGCGGACTCGCTCAACGGTCTCACGATCGCGATGGCGGAAAGCAAAGGCGCGGACGTCATGACGATCTGCAGCACGTGCCAAGGCGTGCTCTCTGACCACAACTACCATCTACAGCGCGACGAGAAGCGCCGCGAACGCGTCAACGCGACGATCGGCGACCAAGGTTTTCGTTACAGCGGAACGGCGAAGGTTAAGCACCTCCTCTGGATGCTCTTCGAAGATATTGGCATTGACAGGATTCGCGCCGCGATCAAACGCAAGCTCACGGGCTTGAAAGTCGCGCCGTTCTATGGCTGCTATATCCTGCGACCCGAGGAGTACCTTGGCTTGCGCGAACGGCCCGAACGGAAAACGTACCTGCAGCAACTCATCGCTCTGCTCGGCGCGGAGCCGGTCGAGTACCGCGGTTCGACGAAGTGCTGCGGCTTTCCGATGCTCACGTTCAATCGCGAGAAGTCGCTTGCCATGGGCGGCTCGCATATTCTAGAAGCGAAGTCGAAGGGCGCGGACGTGCTCGTCACGCCGTGTCCGCTCTGCCACCTCAACCTCGACGGCCAACAACCCGACGCCGCGCGTTCCATGCGACAAGAGATCGGCGTGCCGATCTTCCATTTGCCGCAACTGCTGGGTCTCGCTTTCGGCTTCTCGCCAAAAGAGCTTCGGCTCGATCACCACGTCGTGCCGACTGCATCGGCCCTCGAGAAGGTCGAACTCAAAGTCTAGGAGAGCGACGCGACGCTTTCGCTCGGGGAGAAGTTTACGGCGGCGATCGCTTGCGTCGCGTTACTCGCCGGAGCGGCACCGTCGACGTGGCCGATGTACCAATATGCCGCAACGAGAAACGCCGCATTCGCGAGTGCAGAACCAGCGCATCGCTGGACGTTTAACGCGCGACGTAGAGTCAACGGCGGGCTCGCCGTCGTGGGAGAGACGCTGTACGCGGACACGTTTGGCGGCGATGTTTTAGCAATCGATCGCCGATCCGGACGCGTGCTCTGGCACGCGCACGTCCCCCGAACCTCGATGACGGCACCAATTGTCGCCGATGGGCTCGTCGTTGTGGGAACGGGCACGAACGACGTGCTGACGAAGACCGGCTCAAAACTCGTATGGGGAGTTCCCGGCGGCGATGAAATCGCAGCGTTCGATGCCGGCACAGGCAGGCCGCGCTGGACCTTCAAGACCGTCGGAGAGGATATGCCAAGTCCCGCGCTCGTGCACGTGAACGGCCGCGACGTCCTCGTCTTTGCAAACGGCGACGACCACGTTCGCGCGCTCGATGTGCAGACAGGCAGACTTCTGTGGTCCAAAGGCGTTGACGGCGTCGCGACGATGGCATCAGCGGCGGTACTCGGCGACACGGTGTACGTACTCGCGGGCCCCTCCGCGGCAATGCACCGCCCCGACCACGTCTATGCCGTGCGCGCGAGTGACGGCGCGTTCAGGTGGACGGCTCCCTACGGAAACGCTGACAGCTCTCCCGCTGCCGGCAACGGAGACGTCTACGTTCAGGACGCACAGATCGTGACAGGCCCACCGACGGCGAACGCGATGAACGACGTCTACGCAATCGACGCGATGACGGGCCATCTTCGTTGGGCGCGCAACTCTGCCGTCGGATTCTTCACCGGCATCGGCACGAACGAACAAGCCATCGCGTCGATGCTGGATCGCGGCACCCTCTTCGAATCCCTGCCCGCAGCGCGACGCTTTGTCGCCTACGAAGCGACCCAGGGGCGCGTCCTTTGGTCTATTGCCACAGATGCTGCGGTGAAGATGAGCGCGGTCGCCATGAATGGTAGGCTTTACGTTGGCGATACGGCCGGCGTGCTCTACACGATCGACGAAGGCGATGGTCGCGTTCTCTCGCGCCGACGTTTTGGCGCGCCGTTCAGCTGCAGCCCGCCGGTTCTCGTCGGATCGACGCTGTACGTTGCCGACGATACGACCATCTACGCGCTCCCCATTCAATAACGAATGATGCCGACGCCGGACGCGATTTTTCTACGAGCGCAACAAGTATGGGCGCAACGCGCGCTTCCCGCATACGAGTCGTTCCGCATTGCCTGTTCTCAGACGTTTCTCTCAGATCAGTGTCTCCCCGGCGAAACGGTGGAGTTCACCGTACGTTGGTCTGACGGCCATACGTTCGCGCAGACGGTAGCCACGCCGTCGTCACCGTCGCGCGTTCTCATGCACGGCGACTACATCACGGGTCCCGACGGTACGCCGCTGGGATTCTACCGAATGATTCCGTCGCAGCCCGGTGGTGCACCGCCGCGGATGCCGCCGAACATGGCAGAAGATCCTCTCGTTCCGACGATCGCCGTCGCGAGCGCGGTCGCGCGAGCGTATGTCATTACGCTCGCTGGGAACGAGCAGCTGGGCGCTTACGACTGTTACCACCTGACGCTGAAGCCGCTGGAGAATCCACAGCGCTACGCGCTGCGAGAGCTCTGGGTCGACCAGCAATCCGGAAACGTCGTGCGGCTCGTCTACGCGCACGACTTCGGCAACGGAAGGTGGGGTACGGTCGACTATCGCTTCGCTCCGAGCGGGCCGGCCGAGATCTGGACGATCGTCTACATCGACGCGAGCGCTCCGACCGGCTCGCTCTTCGGTCCACGCGAAGACCACGTCGCCTCAGCGCTCAGCGACATCGCATTTCCGGCAGCAATGCCGGACGCCGACTTCGAACCCTAAGACCATGAAACTCAGAGTGCTCGCGCTCGCCGCTCTCGTCGCGTCGGTGCCTTTGGTGGCACGCGCGCAGCAGCGAGGCTCGTTCTTTACGGTTACGTGGGGCCCGTCAGGCATCTTGGGACTGCGTCTCGGCGTTGCATGCAACGCGCTCGCGGGACCAGCCTGGGAGTACCGCTTCGAAAATCAAACCACGAAATCACTGACGTTCTCGTATTCGTTTGCGGGTGAAGAAGGCAGCTATTCACATACGCTGCCGCCGCACGGACGTTGGACGCTACACCACGTCTCCAGGCGCTTTTCCTGTTCGTCGAATGGCCCGCTGCAGGTGACCGCTTCGCCCTAGCGTTGCCTCCGATAGCGGTTGAACCACGAACGCATGAGATTTAAGCGTTCGACGCGATGAATTGGACGGCCGATGCGGTTGAGGTCGTGCGTCTCTCCAGGAAACTCAACGAACGTTACGGTTCGCCCAAGTTCCTTGAGAGCGGAGAACTCGTCGAGCGTTTGATCGAGTGGCGTCTCCGTATCGAGCGTTGAGTGCAACAGCATGAGCGGCGTGTGAACGTTCTCGACGTACGTGAGCGGCGAGTCGATCGCGTTGCGGTTTCCGGGAACCCACGGCTTGCCCCAGGCGTACTGGCCGCCGAGCCCGTTGCTGCTTGCGAAGAACGCGTCGAGTTGTTCGGTGGCGAGGTCACTCGCGACGCGCTCGGCGATCGCCGCGCGGAAGCGGTCCGTGTGCGAAATGACCCAGAGCGTCGCGTATCCGCCATAACTCCCTCCGGTCAGAAACAACTGCGAGGCGTCGACGTCGGGTCGCTTGACGACCGCGTCGACGACGGTCATCTCGTCGTCGAACATGCGGTCTCCCCAATGCGCGACGAGCGACTCTTCGAATGGATATCCAAAGCCGATGCTGCCGCGAGGATCGCTGAGCACGACGTTGTAGCCGCTGCTCGCGAAGAACTGCACCTCGTGGAAGAAGGTGTCGCCGAACTCGGCTTCGGGACCGCCGTGAATCTCGACGAGCGTCGGGTGCACGCGCCCTGCCGTGGTCGCTGGGAAGAACCATGCGTGCACGCGCATCCCTGCCGGATCGGTTACCGTAAAGGCGTGCGGCGTGGAGAGCGTGACGCTTCGCAGATACGCCGCGTTGAAGTGCGTCACGGCGCGTGCGGTGCCCGTACGGACGTCGGCAACATAGACTTCGGCCGGGCTTGCGAACGTTGAGAATGCATAGGCGACGCGCCTGCCGTTTGCACTCAGCGTGCAGTCGGAGACCTCGCCTGGGGTCGTTACGATGTCATGGATCGCGCCGGTTGCGGTGTCGACGCGCACGAGACGCGTGATGCCGGGGCCGGCTACGTCGGTAACGATGTTGCGACCGTCCGGCGTTATCCACGGTCCGCAGACGGCGCCGGGCATCTTCAAATCGGCCAAAACCCAGTCGCCCCAGACGACGATCTTCGGCGCCACAACGATCCTGCGCGCATTGCCGGAAAGCGTCTCGTGAACGAGCGCGGGATAGCTTGCCGTATCGTCGACGCCGCCGGAGAGAGCGTAGATCGTTCCGTCAGGCCCAAAGACGGGGGCGGTGGTTGCGGCATGGCCGAAAGGCACTTTGCGCATCCTGCCGCCTCGGGACCGAATGACGTATATGTCGCTGTTCCCTATCGTGGGTGTATCCTTACGCAGCGACGTGAACGCGATGCTGCGATCGTCCGGCGACCAGATGGGACTGTTTTCCGACCAGCGATGTCCGCTCGTCAGCGCTACTGCGTGCGTTCCGTTGGCGTTCATTACCCAAACGTGCGAATGCAGGTTGTACGTATAGCCGAGATCGTTGGCTTCGTAGTCTTCGACTCGAATCGTACGAACGTCGCTCGTTCGTTGGCGGGGTGCCGGCGTGAATCCGGCTGCCTTGAAGTCGATCTCGGCAGGAGGCTGAGGATCCTTCGTAACCGAGACGAAGGCGATACGCTTGCCGTCATGCGACCATACGGGGCTTGATGCACCACCCGGCAGCAAGGTGAGGCGCCGCGCTAGCGACGTCCGGATGTTGTATGCAAAGATTTGCGGAATACCCGACGCGGCATCGACGTAGAGCAGCACCTCGCTCGACGGCGACCAGCGCGGCGTGCTCGCGTTACCGTCTCGCGTGATGCGCACGGGCGTCCCGCCAGATGTCGAGACGATCCAGATATCGCTGTCATAGCGGTCCTTCGGCCCATCGAGCCGCTGCACGACAAACGCGACGCGATTGCCGTTCGGTGAGACGTTCGGATCGGAGATGAGGGAGAGCCGGAAGAGGTCCTCCGCGCGCACCGGACGCGCCTGAGCCAAGGAAGGCGCCAAAATGGCAGTCATCAATAGTGCGCAAAGAAGAGCGTTGCGAAGCAGCATAGAGCTTCTCTTCGCCGAACGTGCGCGAGTGTGCTGCCCGTTCGGGGTAGACTACGGGCAGTAGGAGCGCAGCGCCGACAGGATAGAGAGCTCTCGTGCGCCTGGCGTCACGTACGTAAGAAGGGCCGCGTCTTGGCCGCTCGTTCGAACGTACATCATATCGATGTTCATAATGTACGAACCGGCGCCCCACGTTGCGGACTGTTCGCGTGCGAGGTGACCGCAGTGCTGAGAGATGACGTTGCGTTGCGCGAGGATTCGCCCGGTGAACCCGAAGAGACGCGCGAAACGCACGACGTTCATGAAAGGAAAGAGCTGCTTCCTCGGTCCGGCGCGTTCTATGAATATCTCGCCGTCGCGCGGGCCGGTCCATACGCCGCGGATGCGCGCAGAAGGAAGGCGTAACCACTTCGCTGGCGCGCTCACTCGGTCGAATGCTGCTGGCGAACTGGGACACGCCGTGCGCACGAAGCGCTCCGTCGCGGGGTCATCTTGCGCTTCTCCGTTGCCGCCGTACGTATACGTGAATGCGTACAGTGAGCCTAGCACCGACTCGAGCACGAG
>JASHPC010000095.1 GCA_030038335.1 Vulcanimicrobiota bacterium | reverse complement strand
GGGATGAACCACCGCTCCGCCTTCGAAGAGAGCGCGCAACTGCGAGCGCCATGCGTGGAGCCGCTCGCGCCCAGCGCTTCCGCTCTCGTCGCCGAAGTCGTCGGTCGTGCGGCAGTACGCATAGACGCGCATGAGGTCCGATCGCATGCGCCCCTTCGGCAAGCCGGAAACGATGAGAAAGTTCTCGTAGTGTTTGCGCGTCAGGAGCCTGCAGTACGCGTCGGCAGCCTGGAGTTCCGTGTACTCGCTCACGTTCGCTCCAGGCGTGGCGTCTTCTTGAGATCGAGAAGCGTGCGCGCTCCAACGGCGAACATCGCGATGCGAAGCGTGCTAACGAGCTCCCAAGCATAATCGTCGGCGGCCTCTTCGCACTCGGAAGCGGCACGCAGAAAGCCTCCTGCGATTCCCGCAACGTCGGCGCCGAGCGCGATCGCTTTCGCAACGTCGACGCCGTCGCGTACGCCACCGCTGGCGATGATAACGGCATTCGGCGCGACGGAGCGCGCGCGAACGATGCACTCGGCGGTCGGAACTCCCCAGCCCGCAAACGCTGCGGCGACGCGCCGGCGGCGAGGCTCGACGAGACGCTCGCGTTCGACCTCGCTCCACGACGTGCCACCTGCTCCCGCAACGTCGACGGCAACGACGCCCGCGTCGAGCAGCCTCGTTACGACGTCGGGCGCAAGCCCCCATCCAACCTCTTTCACGACGACGGGAACGGTCAACGCGTCACAAAGGCGCGCGATCTTCTCGAGTAACCCGGAGAAGCACGTGTCGCCTTCGACTTGAACGGCTTCCTGAATCGCGTTCAGATGAAGAACCAGTGCGTCCGCGCGCAGCATGTCGACGAGCCGCTGGCACGCGTCCACGCCATAGCCGCGGTTGAGCTGTACCGCGCCGATGTTTGCGAGAAGCGGCACGTCGGGCATCGCATCGCGCACGTCGAACGTCGGAAGCAGCTCCGGGTCCTCCAGCAGCACGCGTCCGGAGCCGACGCCCATTGCGATCCCCGCACGCTGCGCGACGCGCGCGAGCCGTCGATTGATCGCGTGCGCCTCCTCGGTGCCCCCCGTCATGCACGATACGAGCAATGGCGCGCGAAGCGGACGTCCGAAGAGCACGGCGCCGCAGTCGACGTCGTCGAGATCGATCTCCGGCAGCGCGCAATGCTCGAAGCGCCAGCCTTCGAAGCCGGACGTCACGCCCTTCGCCGCGACGTCTCGCTCGATGTTGATGCGCAAATGGTCGGCCTTGCGGCCGACCGTAGCGTCAGCGGGCTCGGCGTGCAACATACGACGCAATCTCGCTGAAGCTCTCGAGAAACGTTTTTGGAACGCCGCACGCCGCAATCACCGAAACTGCTTTCTCCGCAAAGCGCAACGGCGCCGCGTGCGTCAACTCGCTCCCTCCCGCATCGAGTAGGAGCGAACGAATTTCTTGCGTCGCTTCGTCGGTTCGCTTGGCGAAGGCACGCCGCAAGCGACGCTGTCCATCGGACGGAAGCGCGTGATATGCGGCGACGAGCGGATACGACGCTTTTCTTCGGCCCACGTCTCCCGCGCTGGACTTGCCGGTCAGCGTGGAGTCGCCCCACGTGCCCAGCCAATCGTCACGCATTTGAAACGCGAGGCCAAGGAGATATCCGGCGCGCCGAAACTGTCGGACGGTTTTCTCGGGAGCTCCGCTCAAGAGCGCTCCCATCTCGAGCGCTGCGCCTAAGAGCGCTCCCGTCTTTGCGCGCACCATTCGTAGGTACCCACGCAGCGTGACGTGCACACGCCCCTCGAGCGCGAGATCGAGACACTGTCCCTCGACGACTTCGAGCGTCGCCGTCGAGAGCGCGCGAACCGCGCACAGCGATCGTTGCGGGTCGGCGTCGCTCTTCGAGAGCACGCGAAACGCAAGCGCGTGCAATGCGTCGCCGGCGTTGATCGCTTGCGCGACGCCCCACAACGCCCAGACGGTCGGACGGCCGTGACGGCTCCTATCGCCGTCTTGAATGTCGTCGTGAACCAGCGTGAAGTTGTGCACCCACTCGACCGCCGTTGCAGCGGGAAGCGCGCGATTGACGTCGCCTCCGCATGCTTCGCATGCCCATAGGCAGAGACTCGGCCGCACGAGTTTTCCCGTAACGGTTTTGCGTTCTCGCCCGCTGTCGTCGAGCCAGCCCATATGGTAACCCGACATACGGCCCGTCATAGACGCTGGTGCAAGTGCTTCGCGGCGCATCGCTTCGGCAATGCGTGGCGGATACGTGACGAGTATCGACGGGAGCATGTCGACCGGTGGCTGCGCGAGAGGCGTGCTCATGTTCGGTGCGCTGTGCGCCTTCGTTTCACGCCCGAGGCGTGCCTGCCCCGTGCGCCGTAACCGACGTGACGGCGCCGTCGAACGCGGCGATGCGTGCCGAAAATACTTCCAGCGGCCCGCTCGTGATGAAGTGCGTTTCACCGCTCCCCGCAGCAAAACCGCCGCTCTGCGCCGCAACGGCGACGTTCGCTGCTTGCGCGCATGCTGGATCGATTCTTTCGACGCGCGCGCGAAGGTGACGCGCAAACGTTTCGTCGACGAGCGGGTAATGCGTGCAACCGTACACGAGAGCCTCGACCTCTTCCGGGAGATCGGCACACACGGCGCCGACCGCCGCGTCGACGTCACGTTCGTTAGCGCGCGCTTCGATGAGCGGGACGAGAGCCGGAGCGGCAACCTCGACGACGGTCGCATCGTGGGCGCGCTCGTCGATCGCGCGAGCGTACGCTCCCGATCGCACAGTTGCCGCGGTCGCAACGACGGCGATCCTGCGGTGCCCTGATGCAACGACGGCCGACGCAGCCGCTTCGATGAGATCGAAGATCGGCGCGCTCGAATGCGGCCACCCGTAACTGCTTGCGATCGCGCAACTCGTATTGCACGCCATGACGATCGCGTCGCAGCCACGAGCGTTCAAGAGCTCGACGTTCGCGCGCAGCAGTTCGCGAAGGCTCTCGGCGCTCCGGTCGCCGTACGGCACGTTCGCTTGATCGGCAAAATAGAGAACGTCGGCGCGAGGAAGCCGCTCCCGAAGGCGACGAAGCACGGTGAGCCCGCCGAGTCCGGAGTCGAAGAGCCCGATCACTGCGTGGGAGCGGGTGGAAGCGGATTCTCGCGCGCGTATCTCTCGATGCCGTCCGCCATCGCTTCGGCCATCCGCTGCCGCCACGCCGGAGACTCCAACCGCGCAAGATCGCCAGGATTCGTAATGAATGCGGTCTCTACCAGCACCGCCGGCATGCGTGCGTGCAGCGTCACGTAGAAATGCATCTTCACGATACCGTCGTCCTTCATTCCAACGCGCGACGCGATCGCCGACTGAACGTCGTTGGCAAGCGGCACGTCTTCCGGCTTCGAATAGTACGTCGTCGTGCCGTTCGGCCCCGGCTGCGAGTACGCGTTCACGTGAATCGAGATGAAGATGCGCGCTCCGTTGGCGTTGGCAACGTCGTCGCGTGCTTGCAGCTCGTCGTGATCGGTCGTCGCGACGGGATCGACCTCGGTGTCGGTTTCGCGGGTCATCTTTACTTGCCATCCGCGAGCGATGAGCACGGCGCGCAGACGCTTTGCGATATCGAGCGTGAACGTCTTCTCCTGCGCGTTGCCGTTGACCGTGCCGGGATCGTCACCGCCGTGTCCCGGGTCGATGACGATGAGCTTCGGATTCGTCGGAACGTACGATTGACGCACGGGCACGGGCGTAACGAGCTGCGTGGTGAGTGACGTCGGCGAACTCGATGGCGAGGGCGGTGGCCTTTCGACGGTGGCCGCGACCGTCGTTCCAATGCTGCCGCTTCCGGCATGCGGAGCGTCTGCCGCAACCTCGTCATGAATGATGACGCGAACGCCGTCGGCCGACGGTACGACGTCGATTGCGTCGTGCGCCGTTAGCGAGAGCGCGATGCGAACCACGGTCGGCGTCTGCTGGCTCACGCGCACGCCGGTGACGGTGCCGGTCCATACGTCGTCCCGTGGCGGCGCGCTCAGTTGCGCACCGCGTATGTCGATCCAAAACCGGTTGTCGGGAGCGGCGAGTCGATGCCACTCGTAC
Organism: Vulcanimicrobiota bacterium; assembly: GCA_030038335.1. Taxonomy (GTDB): domain Bacteria; phylum Vulcanimicrobiota; class Vulcanimicrobiia; order Vulcanimicrobiales; family Vulcanimicrobiaceae; genus Tyrphobacter. Next base: position 6,804 of record JASHPC010000095.1, on the reverse strand, counting down.
GTTGCGTCACCCGCGATCACGACGTCCACCGTGAATGCATCCGAGGCCGGCATGACGTCGACCGCCGTGACGCGCGTTTCGGAAAAGGAGGCGGCAGGAGCCGGTTCTTGCGACTGGGCGTCGATCGGCAACAGGAAGTCGCGTCCGTCATCGCTCTGCGGGTCAGACGCTATTGCGTGCGGTTCGAGATTCACCGTGACGAGCGTCTGCGCGGTCTGCAGCGTCCCCGTCGAGCGAACGCTGACGCTGCGAACTCCTCCGGCGTCGACGCTCCGCGTCCCCGCGACGGAGCTTCCCACGCCGTCGAACGCATACGTCACCGTGGAATCGTCTTGAGAGACGAGCCGCGGTGTCAACGGCATTGCCGCCTGCGCGACGATGCTCGAGCCCTGGAGGCTCGTTCGAACCTCGAGCGACGAGATGAGCGGCTCCAAGAGCAGCGTGCGGCCATTGGGGAATCCGCGCAACGAGAGCGCAGACAGGAGCTCAGTTAAAGGAAGATAGGGAATGCTGCCTTTGAGGTACGGCGCGTAACGAGCTTGCGCGCTCACCGTTCCGACGTGGTATTCGCGCTCTCCGACGCGAAACGCGATGACGGCGTGGTTCGCGGTCGTCACGAGCACGTCGGGGTCGCCCGCGTGCCACGTGAGCGCTGCTGCGAGACGCTCGAGGAGCGCATGAAGCGAAGGATCCTCGACGCTGACGAACGCCGCGTTGACGATGCTTAGATTCGCGTCGGCTTGCGCGCCTGCGCCTTCTAACGGAGTCAGCGCAAGCACGACCGCTATGAAGAGGCTACCAATCAGTGCGATGGAGCGGTGCATCCAGCTCGAGATTTCCGTGCGGAAGAGTTTCCAGACGTTTACCGGCGACGGTAACTTGCACGCCGTCGATCCCGGGCAACGCCGTCAGCGTGTAGACGAGCGCCTTGAACTCGCCGCCTTCACCGAAGCTTCCGGCCTGATGCGTGACGTCGTCGGAGAGATCGACGTTTGCGATCGGTCCGTCGAGCGTTACGCCCTCTACGCGCGTCCCCGTTGGAAATCTGATCGCTTGCGTCTCGCTCGGCGGGCCGGCGACATTCTGAACGGCGGCGTACATCGCTTCGTACCGCTCGTAGGCAGCGGAGCTCTCTCCGCGCGCGCGCGCTCTTTGCGAGATCGTCCACGTGCCGAGCGACGTGCCGTCGAGTTTCGCGTAGTAAATCGTCAGCAAAGCGGTTCGTGGAACGGAGAGTACGAGGAAATACCAAACGACGAACGCAATGACGAGGAGAAGCACGATGAGTGCGACGATGCGCGAAGCCTTCACGCCGTCGTCTTTCTACGCGACGGCTCCCATTGCCCTGGCTATCGTTCGAGCAGCGCGCGATCCCACGACGCGAGCGTCGCTTCCGCATCGTACGTCGATTGAAAGAACTCCAGAACCGTGCTCACCGGATCGCGCGCGTTGCGCGCGGCGTCATAGGGCAAGACGAACTCGCGAAGCGTCGTACTCCACGCAGCCTCACTCGGCGCGATGCGCGCGCTCGAGTACTGCGGCGGCTCCGGGTACGCATACGCGTAGAACGCCGCTTCGGCACCGGCGCCACCGGGCCAAAATCCGACGCTATGCTCTTCGCGCGAATACGCTTCCCGCGTCGCCCAATCCGGCATATTCGGATAGCCGCCGGGATGTGGCGGCGCGTCGCGGCCGGAAAAACGCGTCGTCGCCAAATCGAAGCTGCCCCAGAAGAAATGCACCGGGCTTGCTTTCCCAAGGAAGCCAGCGCGGAATATCTTACAGACGCGGTCGGCTTCACGAAGCACCGCGTGGAACCGCTCGACCGCTCGTGCGTCGTACGAGCGGTGGACGACGTCTTGCGCGAACGGAACTGCGTCGGCGACCTCGTTCGGCTTCGCGTAGATCTCCACGTCGAATCCCATCGCGTGCATCTCACGCATGACACGCTCGTAGAAGTCGGCAACGGGCATCGGCTCGAGTGCGAATGCGCTTTGTAGTCCGTTGCAATCGTCGATCCGCAGCGCGTGCGAGACGAAGTCGAAGGTAATGCTTACCATACGGCCGTCGCGGTACGGCATCGCCGACGTCGTGAGCCCGCGTGGAGTGACGTAGAGGGTGACGTTCCACCAGTGATTGATGAGAGGTTCCATCTTGAGACGAATCTTGCCGACGACTTGCGTCCAGAGATGCAGCGTCGCGAGCGTGTCTTTCCAGTCGTCGAAGCGAAGCTCGGGCCAGCGTTCCATCGTCATTCGTTTCGGCTTCGACTCCGAAAATCTGCGCCGGAAGGGCTTGTAAGGTCAGCCGCGAACGACATTTAGGAACTCCTAAATGCATCGTTTCATCATCGGACTGCTCGTCGCGTTCGCGATGATTGCGCCCCTCCACGCGCTCGCGGATGCGGACGACGCGTTAGTTCCGCCGTCGACGACCGCCGGGCTGCAGCCGATTACCGGTGCTATTCCCGTAGTGACGCCTGCTCCGGGCGAGTCGAGAGTCTTTCGCCGCCCCGACGGGGCGTATCAAGCGATTCCGCAGCGGCGCGGGCGCACGCGCATCTTTCACATCGTCGAACGCGCCGCGCCCTGGACGCTCATGCCCGGCCTCACCGTCATGGCAAACACGTACAACGGCGTCGTGCCTGGGCCGGTCATCGAAGTCGACCAAGGCAACACCGTCGTCATCGATTACACGAATGACGACGCCGTGCCGGACACGATTCATCTGCACGGCATCCACGATATTCCCGTCTCGATGGACGGCGTGCCAGGGATCTCGCAGCCTCCTGTCATGACAGGCGGTCACTTCGTCTATCGCTTCGTCGCCGACACTCCCGGCACGTTCATCTACCATACGCACGACAACGAGGCGATGCTCGACTCGGGGCTGTACGGTGCGATCATCGTAAAGCCGTCGCACCCGCTTGCGGTGGAGCGTGGACTGGGTGGCGACTTTCTCGAGATGCTTTCGTCTTGGGAGATCCAGAGCGCCACAGAAAATCACTTCACGATCAACGGCAAGGAGTACCCAGCGACGCAAACGCTCGACGTGAGACACGGCGAGCGATTCCGCATTCGATGGATCAACATCTCGGGTGAAGAGTTTCACACGATGCACACGCACGGTCATTACCAACAGGTGATCGACCGCGACGCGCAGCCGGTGACGTATCGCGACATCGAAGACACCGTGCTTTTGGGGCCGGGGCAACGCGTGGACGTCGTCGTCGACGCGAACGCACAGCCTGGAACGTGGCTCGTGCACTGTCACGTCACCGACCACACTGAGGACGCACAGGGCATGCCCGCCGGCCTTATCACCGCGATCCACTACATCGGAACGCCGAATCTGCTCGCGCGTATGAGTCCGGCGATGATGCCGGCGATGAACGCCGAGGGCGGCATGCATCGCGGCCTCTCCTTCTGGATGACGGTAATTCTCGGCGCGATCGCCGGCTTTACGATCTTCCTCGGGTTGCCAATCGCGCGCGCGAGAAGCCTTCGACCGTCAACGATCGCGCTGCTCAATGCGCTTGCCATCGGCATCCTACTCTATCTCGTCATCGAGATCGCGCAGAACGCCATCACGCCGATTCTCTTGCAGCTCAATGCGTGGCACGCCGGCTCGGCGGTCTTCCCCGCAGCGCTCATCGCAGTCTTCGTCATCGGACTGCTCCTCGGTCTGGTGGGGCTTGGAAGCGGTGCGCAGATGATGGCATTTCGCGCGGCGAGAGCAACGAGCGCGGACCACCCGATCGTTCTCGCGTCGCTCATCGCAATTGGAATTGGCGCGCACAACTTCGGTGAAGGACTCGCAATAGGAGCATCCGCCGCGTCGGGCGCGACAGCCGTGGCGCTCGCGCTTATCGTTGGATTCGGCCTGCACAACGCGACTGAAGGTTTCGGGGTTGCGGCGCCGCTCGTCGGACGCGTCGTTCCGTCTTGGGGACAGATTCTGATCGCGGGACTCGTCGCCGGTGGCCCAACGTTTCTCGGCACCGTCGTCGGCTACGCGTTCAACTCGCCGGTGCTCTCCGTTCTGTTTCTCGCAATCGCTATCGGCGCGCTCGTCTTCGTCATCGGCGAGATGTGGTCCGTGCTTCGCCGAACCGGTTTGACCGCGGCGGCGACGAGCATCATGACGCTCGGATTTCTTCTCGCGTTCGCGACTGAAATCTATCTCGATCTGAACGGCGGATAACAGCCTTGCAATATGCCATCATGACTGTTATCATGATGGCATGCATCGCATCCAAATTCAGCTGACCGGCGAGCAGGAGCGTATCTTGCGCGAGATGGCCAGGCTCCGGGGTGCCTCGATCTCTGCGTTGATTCGCGAGGGGGTCGACTACCTTATCGCCCCCGCGAAGGAGCATCGTCAGGCTGCGCAGCAACGCGCGATCGCACTGATCGGCTTATTTACTGACGAGCCCGACGTCAGCGTACGCCATGATGACTATCTCCATGGTCACGCGTAGTGCTCGTATTCTGTGACACGTCGGCGTTCTATGCCGTTGCAAATTCGCAGGACGCTTCACACCATCAGGCAGCCTCGCTGTGGCGTTCGCTTGTGGCCTCCGACCGGTACTCTTTGGTAACCACAAACTATGTCGTCGTCGAAACGTTGAGCCTCGTGCAGAAACGAGTGGGGCTTAGCTCCGTGCGACGGCTGAACGATGCCATCGGCGGTGTCGTCGACGTAGCCTTCGTTGAAGCCTCGCTCCACGAGGCCGCTCTCAGGGAGTGCATCGACGCCCGAAAACGCGCCATCAGTTTTGTCGACTACGTCACCTTTGCGTTCATGCGACGCAACTCCGTAAAGTTCGCTTTTGCGTTCGACGACGACTTCCGGACGCACGGATTCGCAATGATTACCGAGAACCGCGTCTAGGCATTCCTCGAGAGCCTACGAAGAATGCGACAGCGGTCGCTGCGGCTGGAAGCAATCCGATAAACCGCGCGTTCGCACCGATGATCGCGCCGCTCGCCGCGGGCGCGACGATGAGCGCGACGCTGTTCACCGAGTCGCTCACGCCCATGAGCGCGCCGCGTTGCCGCTTCGGTATGCGCAGCGAGAGCGCCGCCATGATGGAAGGCTCGACCATCGCCGCGCCGACCGCCCATATCGCGACGACGATCACGAAGAGCGCCATGCCGTGAACGACGTACAGCAAGCCGTATCCCACGAAGAGCGCGACGAAACCGATCTGTGCGACGAAACGCTCTCCGATGCGCGCCTCGAGCGGTGACACGAAAACTCCCTGCACCAGGCCGCCGAGAACCCCCGCCCCCGCAAGCATCCATCCGACTTGCGAGACCGACGCGTGCAGTGACGCGTGGAGATAGAGCGCGAAGCCGCTCAGGAAATACACGACGCCGGCAATGAAAAGAAACTGTCGCAGCAGAAGCCAGCGGACCGGCGGCTTGAGGGCCGCTCTTGCAACCTCCTCGACGTCGGCTTCTTTCTCGCCTCTGCCCACTTTCCACGGCAGGAGCGCAAAAGCGAAGAGCATGTTTGCCGCTTCGAGCAGCGCCGCAATGTAAAACGGAAACTGGACGCCCCGCTGCATGAGAAACGACGCCGCAACCGGTCCAACGACGAACGCAGCACCGAAGACGACGCCGTAAAGCGCGAACGCTTGATCGCGCTGCTCCTTCGACGTTACGTCGGCAACGAACGACTGGGCGGCGCTGAGATTTCCCGCGCCCAGACCCGAGATGATGCGCGCGATGAAGACCCAAAACAGCGAATGCGCGAGCGCGAGCATCACGTACCCGACCAGCGTGATTCCTTGCGAGAAAAGAATGATGCTCTTGCGGCCGACGCGGTCGCTGATGCGGCCCCATATCGGGGCCGAGAACATCGAGCAGAATGCGGGAACGCTGATGAGCGTTCCCGCGATGAAATACGACGCGTGGTACCGGCTCGCGAGCGCCGGCAAGAGAGGAATCATCAGCGTGTAGCCGAGCATGTCTGCAAGCGTCGTCCCGTAGATGGGAATAACCGCAGCGGGAACCGAGAGCTTCAGACGCACGCACGGAGTATCCCCAAGAAAGGTGGGATCGAGACGCATGGCTACTGAGGTCGACGTCGTCGTCATCGGCAGTGGAAGCGCGGGCACCGCCGCTGCAATGACGCTGCAAAAGCACGGGCGCTCCGTTATGCTCATTGACGAACGTCCCTTCGGTGGGACGTGCGTGTTGCGAGGATGCGATCCAAAAAAAGTTCTCGTCGATGCAGCCGCCGCCGTCGATCGAGTGCGATGCTTCTCTACGCTCGGAGTTGCGGCGCCTCCGGCGCTCGACTGGTCCGCGCTCATGCGCTTCAAGCGCAGCTTTACGGATCCGGTGCCGGAAGAACGACGCCGTGAGTACGAGGATGCCGGAGTTCGCGCGCTGCACGGCACTGCGAGGTTTCTGGATCGCGACACGCTCGACGTCGGCGGCGAGACGTTCCGGGCGACGAACGTCGTCATCGCAAGTGGCGCCGCACCGGAGCACGTCGCCGATGGCGATGACGCTTTGATGACGAGCGAAGGGTTTCTCGACCTCGACGCAATGCCGGAGTCGCTCGTCTTCGTCGGTGGCGGCTACATCGCGTTCGAGCTCGCGCACGTGGCCGCCCGAGCGGGAGCGAGAGTGACGATCCTGCACAACGACTCGCATCCTTTGCACGGCTTCGACGCGGATGCGGTTGCGCGGCTCGTCGACGTGACGCGCGAAATCGGAATCGACGTGCGCCTCGATTCGCCCGTGGCGTCGGTCGCTCGCGACGACGACGGCATCGTCATCGCAGCGTCAG
>JASHPC010000094.1 GCA_030038335.1 Vulcanimicrobiota bacterium | reverse complement strand
GGATCTCTGCCATCAGGTCTTTCTTGAGATATCTGTCAAGCGACGCGTGCAACTCGTCTCCGTCGCCTGGAGTCCTACTGCAGATTCGCTCGATGATCAACTGCCTGCGTCCGGGATTCGCTAGGAACTCCGCAATGTGTGGCTTCAGAGAGGCCCAATTGTCTACCGTCCCAAAGTTTCCGTGGGCGGTCTGCGCGCCGTCGAAATCCCAGCCGTTTTCGTCCCTTTCGTCGCCTGGGCCAGCCTCGAGGCCGATGAAACATTCGCGAAGCGCTTCGGAAGCGACGACGCGCCGCATCACCGGCACGCGGTCGAGCGCCAGATAGGGCGGCGAGGGGGGCGCTCCGGTCATGCTTTCTACGTCGAGGAAATAGTTCTCGTCGTGGCTGCGACTTCTGCAAAGCGTGAACGCAACGGATGTCGGAGTTTGTCCTCGTCCAGCGCGTCCGACGCGCTGCTGATAGTTGAATCGGAGCGGTGGAACGTTTCCGAGCATGACGGAGTCGAGCGAACCAATATCCACGCCGACCTCCATCGTTGTCGTCACGCTAAGGACGTCGATCGGATCGAATCTCTCGACTTCCCCGTTGCGCGCGACAACGATCCTTTGAAACAGACGCTGGCGCGCCTGAGCATCCACGAAATCGGTCTGGCCTGTCAGTTCTTCGCAATGAAGACGCCCCATCGGCCTGGTCGCGGCGAGATTGGCATAGTAGTCCGATGGGATTGCTCTTACGGCTTCGATGACGATGTGTTTGTCCAGGCATTCCACGCAGACGCCATCGGGATCATTTGCATGAACTGCGCGGCAATGCATGCACGTCCATTTCCTATCGCCAAATGGACCGAGAATGAGATGCTCGCTCTTGAGGGAGTACATATCCTCACCTCGATATAAAGCGTCTCCGAGCGCCTCCTCGACCTCTTGCAGCAAATCATCGGCCACAGCGTCACGGCGTTTCGCGAACGCTTCGACGTATTTGCGAATGAATGCTGGCGAGGTGCTTGCAGGCCATCCGTAGCGGTCGTCGATCCGGCCGCGCCGCGCAAGAAGCCGCGTGACCCCCCGAACGATTGGCTTTAGGTCTTCGTCTGCGGCCGACAAGGTGTTGGGAAAAACGTGCCCGACTTCGATACTTTCGATATCGCGCCGGCTACTGCCGAACAGGGAGCGGATGATCTCTTCGTTCAACCGCCTATCTATTTCATACCGAAGCCTGTCATAATCACCCTCAGGCTGCTCGTCGGAGCGAACCCACCGTCCGTTCGCAAAAACATACGCGTGCTGCCATTTCGCTTTCTCGTACGCCTGCGCGCTCCTAAAGATGCCACCAGGGTTCGTTCCAACGTTGAGCAGTCGCGTTCTACAAAGTGAGCTGAGGCTCGTCAGGCGGATACCGATAGAACGCTCCTCGATCCGAGCTAGTAGGGCAGTCCTAGTGTCGCTTCCGTCAGTCCCATTTTCCACTTCGTCGCGGATTTCGTTGTGAAACGCAGCGTCGGAGGTCCAGAACTCCCTCCGAATAGACTCTTCCTCTTCGGAAACAAAGCCTCCGGAGTACTTTCTAAATGCAATCGCCGGGCCGCGCTGCGTCGCGCGAAAGACCCTCAACGCATCGTAAATTACGGTGCGTATGAGGTCTGAGTAGTGCGCCGCCTCGATACCCGCGCTTCGCGTGGCCGCATCGTTCCGACTGTCCGAGAAAATTACCAGTTGCCGCTTGTTCGAGCCAACTCGCTCTAGCAACGAGTCCGCATATACTTGGGCGGTCTTATTGAGACCGGTCGATAACTCGCGGACAGCCGGAAAGGACAGTTTCTCAGAGAGATCTTTCTTACCACTTCCATATCGATCGGCCCCGCAATGCGGACAGCTCACGGGCAACGCCGGGAGGTCGCCGATCTTGACTGCACCGCCTCGGCTTCGGATGACGTACGTCAGGAAGTCTCCGCCGCCGACGTCAAGAGCGCCATCGATGCTATCGTAAGTCGCAGATTTCCACTCGATCTCGACGGAATTGTTGTCGAACATGTGCTTCGTAGACTCTTTAGAGTGGCCGCGCGGGAACCAAAGTACCTTGAACTCCGCGTATTTTTTGACGAGCGAAGTATCGCCGTCGCGAACATTTGCCTGGGACGGATTGACCGACAATCTGACGCGTGAGTGCGACTCTTCGTCCTGCACGCACCAGCCGCCGAGGTAAGCTTCGCCGCAGGTCTGGCAGTACAACAGTTGCAGCATCCGCCCGCCGCACTCGCAACGCATCATAGGGTTGTGCGAGAAGGCGCCGACCCATCGGTTCGGATCGGATGACCTGTCGACATGATCGCAGTCCGCGTTGGAGCACGCCCAGGCGCCAGCCACGCTTCGCATGAAGAGGTGAACGCGCGTCGCAAGCACCGGCCTATCCAGCGCGTAACCCGAATCTCGCGTACCGAGCGCGGCAACGAGGCCGTCGAGCGCTTCTTGAGCACGCGGCTTCCCTGGAAACAGCACCCCCGCAAGTTCCGGGTAACGTACAGGGCGTATCCTGCGCTCGCCGCTTCTGAGCGCCGCAGCCTCGACCACACCGCCGAGGAACCCTTGCGGAATGTGCGTCGCCTTGAGCGCATCATCCAGTTTCGTACCGCCGAGAGCTGCCGCCAGGGTCGCATCCTCGGGATTCTCGGACTTCGCATAGGTCGCAAGCGCATCGTACAGAGCAGCAATGGGTCGATGATCGGCAGGATCGATGGATAACTTTCCTTCGAACATGTCGAACGTCGAACTGTCCACGTCGAAGAACTCTTCGAGGAATCGATGCTTCGCCAGTTCGTCGTCTCCGAGCGATGCCGAGGTCGCGACGATGCGCAGCTTCCCCCGTCGCTCGCGCAGTCCGAGCCGATTGAGAACGTTCCGCAACAAGAGCGCGGTTTCGGACCCGGCCGTTCCTCGGTACAAGTGTAACTCGTCGACGACGAGCGTAAAGCGGTTGTCGACATGCGCGTCGAGCCATCTTCGGGTCTGTTCGAACATCTCGTTTTCACGATCGCGCATCATCATTACGTTGAGCATTGAAAAGTTCGTAATGAGAATGTCCGGCGCGGCGTCGTTCATATCCCAGCGTCCGCGCATCTCTCCTGCATCGAGACGGGCGACGAAGCTTGCGCGATCGTCAAGCTTTTCGAATTCTGTTTGCTTTTCTAGCCCGTCCGGAAGCTTAGCTAGACGCTCGTATTCCCGCCGAACCTCTTTCGCCGCATTGTCGAGTTGCTTGAGCTTCGTGCGATACCGCTCTCGCGCACCTTCGGTGCGGGCTCCAGAAACCGGCGTGCGTCCTGTATAACGACCGAAATAAAAGCGGTTCTTCCCAAGATTCTCGTCGAGCCATCGGATGGCGGCGCGCGAGTCGAGCCCCATCCGCAAGCGCCGAATCTGGTCCTCGACGAGGGCGTTCATGGGGTAGACGATCAGCGCCCGAACGCCCGGGCGCCGGGACTCCCCGTTCCGTTGAGCGACATACTCCGTCTGGACGGGCCACCACTCGTTGGCGCCGGCCGTGGAACCGCCGGCCCAATTGTCGCGGACGGCCTCCGCGACGAGACGGGAGACAATCGGAAGCAAGAACGCCTCGGTCTTCCCCGAGCCTGTGCCGGCCATGACGACGACGTTTCGGTCCGCGAACGAGCTCTCTATAGCCTGTGCTTGATGGACGTAAGGACTTTCCGGCGTGAACAGGCCGCATCTCGCGAACGCTGCAAACGTGTCACTCGTCAATGAAGCAACGGTCTTCTCTGAGGACGCATATCGTGGAAGCGCCTCGATGAGCGGGACCTGTTGGAGGACGCCGGGTGTTTCAAGGGCCGCGCGTCGATCTCGCTCCAAGGACGGACTTCTCAAGGAAAACGGCGTCTCATAGTACCGTAAGAAGTCTTCGAGCAGATCGTCCGCCAATCGCGACACCCGCATCAGTTCGATTCCTTTCGTCGGCTTTCGACGATCTCCAAGTGGACGGACAGTTTCTCGCAAATATTGGCGGCCACGTCTTCGCTTACGTTGGAGTAACAGCGAGAGCGCGCAGCCGTTATGGCGCGCGGCGCTTCGGGAACGGCTGATGTGCCTTCATTGAGAAGGATGGCGCGAAGATACGGCACGGGGATCATGCCCCCGAACGGAAGCACGAGATACCCGCCGGCGCGAACGTATGTCGCGGCGTAACCCTCTCGCCTATATGCAACGTGCCAGAGCCATTTGCCGAGGGACTCCGGTACGCCGCGCAACTTACCACGATGATAGAAGCGCCACAGGCGCGAGCTGACGAGCCAAAGCGAATTCTCGATCGGCTGGAACTGGACGCGTTCGGTTCGCCACTTCGAATAGATATCGGTGGAAAAGCACCGTACTTCTGCGGTGATATTAGGTGGAGCGACTTCGGGATAACCGTCGAATAGCGCCTGGACGCGCGGCAGGACCGCCATGACATCGCGCGTGTTCATAATCCCCGCACGCTGCCTAATGACGTCCAACTTTTCCGGCTTCATCATAAAGCCATGGCGATACGTGAAAGTCGTATCGTTGAGGATGATGCGCCGATCCATGACAAGCATGGGAACACCGTCGTTGACGAGTGCATCGGCCGTCCGGTGCGTTCCGCCCCAAAGCGTAAGGCGTCCTCCGGTGCAGTTGCGGATGACCGCCGTCGCCGGCGTGACCGACCATCTTTTGTCTCCGTCCCAATCGAATTCAACGAGCGCATGCTCGGCCAAGCCTCGCGCCAGCGCGTAAGGACGTACGGAAAGACCGGCTGCAGCTACGGCCTCGGCGAATTGACTGAACCTTCCCTCACCACGCTCGTGAAGCCAGTAGAGCAGCGGCTCGAGCGTAAAGGAAGTCGCTCTCACAGTAATTCCGCCCCGACCAGATGCTTTACGCCAGGCACGTTCTCGTATGCCTGCGAGAGGTCAATGGAGCGCAAAATCGGTGGACGAACCGAAATGGCGAACCCTATGGTACCGCTTTCGTTGCTGTCGTCTGCGCCCGACAAGTCCACGATTTCATACGTCAGTTGTTGTCCGTAGCCAGACACGGAATGAACGCATGGATCGCTCGGCGTTTCCTCCGGCTCGAGGATGCCATTAGTAGGAACGCAGACGGTATTTCCGTCGATAGTCAGTTCGGCAACTTCGCTCCCCTCAACGACAATGCACGGGCCTGCGCCATAGACAAAGCGCCTCCTTCCCAATGATAGACCGCCAGCGAGACGAATCTGGTTCTTGGCCGGCGCCTCTTTTAGACCGATCTCCTCCAGAACGCTTCTGTCGACCTCGCTAGATAGCGCGATCTGGAAGCATGATAATGGATGGAGCTCATCGCCGAGTTCGACGTCGCTTAGGCCGAGCGCGGAGATCGCTGCCGATGGTTTATAGACTGCATCCTCATAAAGCACTCGAATCCTCGCCGTGCCTTCGGGCATTCTTGTCGATGTGACAAATCCGTCATCGCTATCGACAAAAACGGACAGACTTGCACCATTCCAGCTGACGACAGAATCATCGTCACCAGAGACTCCATTGCGCCACTCGTCGGCAGACAACAATAGGACGTCTTGCCAGTCGCCTGCGAGACGCTGAAGAACAATGACGTTCTCGCCGCGGTCCTTGCGCATCTTCAAACGAGCCTTAGCACGGCGATGCGGGGGACCCCCACCCGCTTCTCCCACTGCTGGCGCGGCCGACGCGCGAATCTCGGCAAGCGTCTCATTCAATTCGTCCCGGAATCCACCACCTTGCTCGGCCTGCCGCAGAACGTCGGAGAACGCCTTACTGAACGCGTACTGCGAATCCGCGACCACGTCCACAAGGTTCTTCACCGAGCATTCCTGCGCTCGTGCGCTTGTAGCGAAGAAGCGAGCCAGTTCTTGCCGGTCCGTTTCACGTACCATGCATTGCGACAAGGGATAATTAATGTGCACGCGTCCTTGGAGCGGTGCCTCGGCTGGATTTTCAGGAACGCGGAGTATTCCCAGCCGACCACCGTTTCGAACATTTAGCTGCGTAACGAGATCTCGCCAATACCTTCTTAGCCTTTCGTAACCATCCGGTGGCTGTCGTGACTCACTGTGCAACAGCATCTCGTTGAAACGCAACCAGAAGTTCGCGCCGGATGCTTTGTCGTCGGCTCGCATGTTGGACGCAACGAACACCTGCGCCGCCAAGAGTCCTACGGCCGCTGGGGTCTCTCGCTCCCGCGCGCGCAGGTCTTCGAACTTCACGAAAGGGTCCGAGCTACTAACTCGGAGCAGGGACCCCACGGAACGCATGAACGTTGGGGCTTGAAGTCCAAGTTCCATCGCTACAATATCGAGGTTCGTATCATCGAACGTGAGACGCACGCCTTGGCCGGTCTTTTGTGCATTGAAAAAGTGCGCAAAGATACCGTCGTTCCACCGCAGATAGAGTGCGACTACATCGCTGCCTGTGTTTCCGATCATTTCAGCCCTTGAGGTACGTCGTTTCGGTTTCCGGTCTCTCGCCAACCGCGTTTTTCGCGAGACGTAGTCTATACGACGTTCGTGCCGCAAGCCTAGCAGGGAGCTGACTGCGGCCTTGGCCTATGATTGATGCCCGGTCGATGTTGCCGCCAGGGTTCGAGCTCCGCCTCGAGCATCACCCCATCATGCCAGATCCCAAGATTGCGGCCTCGATGCTTTACGACTATGTCACGTGCGAGCATCGGCCGTGGATGGACCTGTTCGCCGACCGTGGCGACCGTGACGACGTGAGTCCTTTTCTCGAGCTGCTGTGGCGGCGGCAGCGTGCGCACGAAGAGAACGCAATCGCCGCAGAAAATGTACTGCGTCTCGACGGTATTCCAAACGACGACACGAGAACGGCAAGGACCCTCGAAGCGATGCGCGCCGGCGTTCCGCTTATCTACCGCGGACGAATCGTCGTTAATGATCTCGTCGGTGAGCCGGACTTACTTCGGCTGAAAGACGGCAAGTACGTTCCCGGCGATATCAAAGCCGGAGCCGGTGAAGAGGGCGATGGGGAAGAGTCTAAGCCGAAGAAGCGCTATGCGGTGCAACTTGCACTGTACGTCGATGTACTCGAACGTCTCGGCTATTCAGATGGAACGCGCCGTGCGTTCGTTTGGGATGTAAACGACGAAGAGGTTCTTTACGATTTGATGGCTCCGAAAGGAAAACGCACGCGTGAGTCGCTTTGGGACGACTACGAAGGCGCATTGCGTGCGATACGCGAGATCGTCGCCGGTAGACGAAATCCCGGTCCCGCCTATCAAGGCGAATGCAAGCATTGTGTCTGGTACGGAGCCTGCATGACGCGACTCGAGGAACTGGATGACTTGACGTTGCTGCCAGGGTTCGGAAGATCGCGACGCGGCGGACTCATCGAGCGTGCCCC